>DATFPS010000292.1:0-6361 GCA_035264705.1 Nitrososphaeraceae archaeon
CCACTAATTCAATATATTTACTGTTTATAAGATTATATGACAAAATAATTTAACAAAATATGCAGATTTACTTTACTTTTCTATAGAAAGTTACTCTTCATTTATTCCATTCCATACTGACTAATATATATTGCACTTTATCTGGAACCGGAATTCATATTTTTTATAAGATATCTCCCCTTCTTTCTTATTGTATTGAGATCTTCAATTTCCGTCCTTCAAGATCTATTAATTTATAGGTTATTTTTTGTTCTTCTTCTTCAATTACACCTTTTGTCAACACGATGGATTTAACTCTTACAAGATACTTCAACTCATCCTTCAAGGTAGACAGAAAAGAAATTTCTTCATCATATAAATCTGCAACAAACGCTGTTGAAAGTGTATCTGTTGGATTATATCCACACTCCTTTCGTAGCTGCTGTAGATTTCTAGCCAGATCTCTCAGGAAACCTTTAGCGGTCAATTCCCTGTCACGTTGTGTGGAAATAAAAACCATAAGATTGTCTCTCTCTGACATAACATATCCTTCTGAGACTGTGTATGATAGTTTTAAGTCATCTGCCGAGAGAGGGATCTCTCCTCCACCATCATATACAAGCCTAAATCTCCCTCCCCCACCAGAAGAAGATGATGAGTTCAGAGATTTGAGCAGCTCTATCTTGTCGAGTTTTTCAAATGCAAGTATTACTTTATCAATATTACCTTTTACGCTAGGTGCGATCTTTTTCCTTATCAACTCGATGTTAGGTACAATTGGCAATTTATTTTCCAAGAGACTTGATAGTTTTACTAGTTCTGTATCTTCATGAATCTCTACAAGCGCATAATTTTCAACATTTAGTTGATTTTTTATTATATTTGAAATTCCATCCACAAAGAGAAATGTTAAATCTGGGCTGCAAATTATAGCCTCCTTCATTGGCCATCGTCTTTTTAGTTGAACCTTCATTCTTGCAGCATTGGCAAGAGAGATTACTTCTTTTGATTTATCAAAAGCTTCTTCTATCATTGTGTTAACCAATTGTCCTTCATATTTTGGCCAGCGTTCAAGCAGGATACTACTCTTTTTTAGATATGGTTGAAAGCAATGTACATAGAGATACTCTGTAATAAATGGCGAGTAAGGATGAAGCATTATATCTATTTGCATAAGCGAATAGGCCAATATCGAATAGATTGCAAATCTGCGGTTAAGGCCCTCTGGACTATCATCCCAAATATCATTTCTGGTAATTGGAATATAGGTTTGGCTTAATTGATTAATTATAAATTCTTCGATCGCTTTTGCACCTTCATTATATCTACATCCTTCAAATGCTATTGTGACCTGAGATATCAGGCGCTGCAACTTTGATAAAAGCCATATCTCAGGTAAATTCAATAAATTATTGTCTAACACCCAACTAAGATTGTGTTTGTTCTGTTCAAATCTATCAAAGCTGCTATTCTGTTTAAAATAAGTATGCAAGTAATACAATGTACTCATGACCTGATAGGGTCTTTTTTCCATTTCTTTAAGGCTAAAGTTCAACGACTCAATTGGAGAGGCTTTCCACATAAAATAAAATCTGATCAAATCTACAGAATTTTCTCTAAGCAAGTTGTATGCATCAATTACATTTCCGATACTTTTGCTCATTTTATTTCCTTTATCATCTAGTACGTGTCCTTGGAATAGAAACGATTGGAATGGCGCAATCGCGCGCTGTTGCAATATCACATTTTCCATTAATAGAGTGTAAGCCCAACCTCTTGTTTGATCTATTCCTTCAGTTAGGAAGGAAGCAGGAATCAGATTCTTATATTCCACATCACTGAGTGAAGCATAAGGCGCTCCACCGCTATTATGCCATGTATCTAGGACATAAGGTTCTCGCTGCATATTTTCTCTACCACATTTGTCACATTTTATTACAATCCTATCAATCCAAGGCCTATGAAGCTCAAAGTTGGGACCATCAGGAAGATTTCTTGCTTTTTTTATGATTTCCTCTCTTGAGAATAATGGGTCTTTGTGTCCGCATTCAGGACACGACCAAATTGGAAGAGGCGTACCCCAAATACGCTCCCTTGATATACACCACGGTACCTTTTCCTTTATAATTTCAGAAAATCTATTTTTTGGAGGCTCATAAAAATATTCTACCTTCTGTGCTGCTTCTAATGGCAGATCGCCTAGTTTGTTTATAATGTAAAAATATTCTCTTCTAGCAATCCAGACAAGTTTGTGATGAGAACGCCAGCAAGTTGGATATTGATGTTTTATTGTACCTGATTTGATAGAAGCACCTGCGTCTTCCATTGCTTTAATTACTATGATGTCAGCATCTCTGACAAAAATATCTTTAAATTCTCCTGCTTTTTCGGTAAAAAAAGCTCTGTCGTCTATTGGTACAAATATAGGCACATTTCTTTTTGTGGCAATGTCAAAATCTACTTCACCGTTTGCTGGAGATAGATGAACTATGCCACTGCCGGTTGCAACCGCATCTACAAATGCTTCTGCTACGACAAAGTGAATAGATCCTTCTTTTGCCAAGTTGTCAAGTTCTGGTATCCTATCAAGTAAAGGATGAATGTAATGCATGCCATCAAGATCTTTACCGTAGATAGTTTTTTCGATTTTGAATTGATGAATTCTGAACTGTTTCATCAAATCCTGTAATCGTACTTCTGCAACAATCCACTTTTCTTCTTCTTCTTCTTCTTCTTTGCCGTTGTTGTTGTTGACTCTTACATATGCATATTTGGCTTCTGGATTGACTCCGATCATTTCATCTGTAACAACTGTAAAAGGCATGGTTGTCCATACTATGAGATACGCATCTTCTGTTGTTAATCTGACTTTATAATAGAAAGACGGATCCTCGACTAGTTCATATCCTTGGTTAACCTCAGCATTACTAAGAGAACTTTGGCATGACGGACAGTATGCAACAACTCTAAACCATTTCTGTAATATTCCGTTCTCCCAAGCTTTCTTTAAATATTGCCATTCTCTTTCAATATATTTGTCAGAAAAAGTCCAGTATGCCTTTTCATAGTCAAATGACATACCTAATAATTTGTCAGCGCTAACCCATTTCTCATTATAATATAAGATTAATTTCTTGCATGTTTCGACAATCTTCTCTATCCCAACTTTCTTAAGATTATCTATTTTACTTCCTGTTAATCCTAACTCCTTTTCAGCCTGTAATTCTACTGGTAGACCCTGAGTATCCCAGCCAGCTCTGAAAATCACCTTCTTTTTTTGTAAAGTATTAAATCTATACCAGACATCTTTAATTATACGTCCTCTTAAATGTCCTGCATGTGGTTCTCCATTGAGGGTGGGAGGGCCCTCGATATAACTTACTATATCATTATTATCAAAAAGCTCATTTTCCAAAAGACTTTTCAGATTTATCTTATCTAAATAATAACTACGAATCTCATTTTCAAATATCTTTGCATCAAATTTGCCTTGAAGTGCCATTTATTAGACCAAAGCCACTCTTATTTTATGACCTGCGTTTATATTTATATTAACTATTCTTTCTTTCTCTCTTTCTCTTTCTCTCTATTACGGCGCAAGGATAGCAATAAAGACTGGCACAAAAACTATTGCGACCGTGTTTAGCAACTTGATTACAGTATTTAGAGCTGGGCCCGCCGTATCCTTATACGGATCGCCGATTAGGTCGCCAACTACTGCTATTGCATGAGCTTCTGTCTTTTTCTGTCCCAGCAATTCAACATATTTTTTAGCATTATCCCAGGCACCACCGCTGTTTGCAAGATGATAGGCTAAAAATAGTCCACTGACCACAGCGCCCATCAAAACACCTGCCACTGCAGTTGGTCCCAATATTATTCCTGTAATAATAGGTGCTGCTACAGTTACCAGAGCAGGCTTCCATAACTCTCGTAGGCTAGCGGTAGTTGCAATGTCTACACATCGTGCGTAGTCAGGCGTTTCTTTTCCATCTAAAATACCAGGCTTTTCCTTAAATTGTCTTCTTATTTCCTCGACCATTTTCGATGCAGCATTGCCTACACCAGTAATTAGCTGACTAGTTACAAAGAAAGGAATCAGCCCACCAACTAACAGTCCTATGACCAATCCTACATCGGATAGAGAGTACAAGAATTCTTTTGTTGGAAAGATGTTGTCTGCTTCGTGTTGAAACGCCTGAATCATTGCCAATGCCGCTAGACCGGCACTGGCTATAGCAAACCCTTTTGTGATCGCCTTTGTAGTGTTTCCGACAGCATCTATCTTGTCAGTGATAGTTCGGTTATCTTCTCCCATACCTGTCATCTCGACTAATCCTCCAGCGTTATCGCTGATCGGGCCGAATGCATCTATACATAATACTATGCCAGCTAAACTAAGCATGGCTGTAGCAGCCATTGCAGTACCATATATGCCCATCAAGGGATCTCCTGTGATGCCAAAAATAATTCCGTATGAAGTACCCAATACTACTACAATAGCAAGCATAAATGGACCTGTAGACCTCATGCCCATCGTGATTCCAGTCAATACATTTGAGGCATATCCCCACTTTATCGAATCTACAATTTCTCTAACTGGTTTATACTTGTAATTAGTAAAATAATCTGTAATCCTCTGAATGATAGGAACTAATATCACACCTACAACAGTTGTACCAAAGAGAGCATAAGCTAATATTGTATTTCCAAAGAACATGGTTGTCATAAAAAAATTCAACACAATTGCTATAATCGCGCTAATTATGAAGGCTATGTTTAGAGGCTTCATAGGATCTTTAATTTGCCTTGACGTAATAGTCATTGCTCCTATGATAGATGCAATCAGCCCTGATGCTCCTATTAGAATTGGATAAAGAACTAGCGGATTGATTGAGATGTTAATTACTGAAAGACTGATATTAGAAAATGTTTCTCCTGCAACATCTTTTAAACTATCTGGAAGTACCAATGCTCCCAATAGCATTGCTGCAAGTAGTGTGACTATAAAGGATTCATAAACATCGGATCCCATTCCTGCTGCGTCGCCAACATTGTCGCCAACATTGTCAGCTATTGTTGCTGGGTTTCTCGGATCGTCTTCTGGTATTCCTGCCTCTACTTTTCCTACCAAGTCTGCTCCAAGGTCAGCGGCCTTAGTAAATATTCCACCGCCAGCTCTAATGAACAATGCAATTAAACTTGCCCCTATTCCCACTCCGGCTATCATCAAAGGTTCAGGAAACATTAAGAAAAGAACGGTAATGACGATTAAGGCCATTGCGGGTACAGCTAAACCTACCGTGGCACCTCCTCTGAAGGCAGTGGCAAAAGCAGGCCCCAATCCACGAGAAGTCGCTTGAGCTGCTCTTAATGCCGCTTTAACCGTGATCCTTAATGACAATAATCCCGCGATACCAGACATTGCCGCTCCAACTGCAAAAGATACGCCGTTAGAAATTCCTGATGTGAAACTAATTATTATTGTCAACACTATAGCAATAGGAATAATAATTTTAAATTCGCGTTTTAGAAAGGCCATTGCGCCTGCTCGAACAGCAGACGATATGCCCATCATTTTATCAGTTCCTCTATGCTGTTTTCCAACCCATAGAGCTAGTGCGCCTGCTGCTGCCATCGATGCTAATGATGCACCGATTGGAATCACCTCTTTCAATGCAATTAACACGAGTCATTATGAGAATATATATATGTACTGAGCAGTCAACGATTAGAAATAGTGTCTATGATAATATGCCAATTATCTGCTGCTGCGGCTTTTTGTAATTTAATAATCTCCTTTTAGTTACAAAGTAATTTCTATTATAGAGACTATGTGAATGGGAATAAAGAATTATTGCAATTGTTCTATACCAATGAAATGCAGTAAATAGCAGTAAATAGATTAGAAAGACAATATAGAATTAAATATAGAATACACGTGAAAATTCACCAGTTTTGCCATATATATATAGATAGATAAAACTTTTCATTTCATGTATTATATTTTGTTCATTTTATTCTAACGCCAAAACACAAGTAGCATCCTGCGCAGAGGGAGAGAGAGAAAATATCGTTTGACGGCACATAAACTGATTCAAATATAGTATCCTAGTAATTAACACTAGTCTTATGATGACATGATTATGACATGATGATAAGAAGAAGAAGGTCGCGACTTTAATATTGCTAATCAAAATTAGATAGCAAAAATATACCTTCTATGTATATTCCGGTTAACAGCCTTCTTCTTTGTTTAAATTCATAATGACATAGAAAGCGCTTCTCTGACATTACAAGCAATTAAAAGGAAATATATCGAGATAATAGCTTTGACGAGATGTGAAGAAATCGCGAAGAAAAATATCATAAGTAATAGATA
>DATFPS010000293.1:0-6472 GCA_035264705.1 Nitrososphaeraceae archaeon
ATTTGTCTTTAAAGGATTAACTGAGTAAGATGGAACTATCATGTCTTGACGTTTCAATATGTAATATTAGATAAAATGTTTTATCATAAAAATGAAAAATTGACATCTGTATCTTTTACAGAATTAATTCAGACGCTAAGAACTAATCCACAAATTGCTAGTTTAATTTACAGCATACCTACTGCGAACAATGTCAACAAGACAAAGATAATAGTAATAACATTACCAAATGCCTTGAATTTAATAAGGATAGTATATGAGGTTTTGCCGAAAAGAATTACTAAAATCTTATAGAAGCAATGACAAATAATTCTATAGATACTGTGCTGCTAATGCATATTCTTGTTCTTTCAATTTCACACTACAGTTACCTTCTGCATATTGTCATTTACTAAATCTAACAAACTATTGGTGTTGTTAAGTATCCCATACGGTTTGATGAGCTATGGAAATCTGGCCTAAAATAGGATTTGAAGCTCCAAATAGAGAGAAAAGAGAATCAGGAATTAGAATGGAAGTAAGAAATAGATCGAAAGTAACTAATGAAGATGATTCAAGTGAAGAGAAGAAAAGTAATCAGTAAAGTGGAATAATGAAATAAAGAAATCCGACTAAAATACTCACTATTATTAGCCTCTGCATATAGTGGCCAAGACACTTTATCAAATAACCAAATGTAATCAAACGTTCACGGCTAATAACATATCTATTTACAAACATATACCATTAATTATGAATTTTAATAAAAAAGGACTAACTTATAAAAAAATGATTGAAAAGAACCTCTATGGTATGTAATGACATTAATACTATAATGCCTTACAATTTAAGTATAAATTCCAGTATCTGATTTTTTAATCTCTATTGAAACCTTATCGCCGACTTTTATTCCCAGATCTTCATACTCTTTCATACTCATTTTAAAAGTTGGCGAGTCAGTGAGTCCACCACCGCCACCTCCAGTTATCATCTTTGAGATATCACCCATTGCTTTAGGTAAATTTTTCATCAGATCTTCTGGAGAGGTAAATGCCATAACATTGGAGCCAAATGGATTTTGCTGCTTCCTTTCTCCTGATTTGTAATCATTGGGGTCAGTAAATGTGATGTAAACATAAGGACTACCATCTTGTGAGGCTTCGATCCTTGAAATAACAAATTCTTTCTTCAATTACTATATATATTCTGGCTACAATGAACTTATAATTCTTCGCATATTAATAGCTACAAAAATTTTGTATATAACTAATCAAGAGTCATCATTACACAACGCTAAATTTATGAACAATCAATCATCTTTAGGTTCTGGTTATCCTTCTTCTTCTTCTTTTTGCATCTCACCAATTTTTATGATATAGTTGTATCGCAGTCAGTCGCATCTTCTTTAGCCATTACTTAGATACAATTGCTTTTCGAAATATACAATACCAAAATTATATTATTATATAGAAAATCATATTATCTCATTATCATCTCTCGTCTCATTAAACATTGAAGAAAAGCTTCTAGACATATCTATAAGTTCTCTACAGCTCTTCATAATCATGACATATCAATGATATTGGCTTCAGATAAAAGATTAAGGAGACTATAATACTATACAGAGTATTACTATTATGATTATTATATCTGGCTCCTCAAGATAAGATAAATTACTCTTGACTGCAAAAATTACAAGGAAATCTGATCTGGTCTTTCAAGATTCATTCTTGTAATTATTTAACTAGTAGGATTAGTTGATATTATATTGGAGCAATTCTCTCTGCTACGTTATTAAATAGTAAATTTTTACCTTATTTGCTAGTTTATTTGCTGATAGAATAGGTAGACAAATATTCTTATATATTTGCAAGTCTCAAATCGCTTATTGTTTGCAGATCCAAGAACCTTGGATTAATATATTTGAATAGTTCAATACCAGTATCGGACTAAAGAACATCTGGGTAAAGAACATAGAACAATGAAAATTGTCTGGTCGTCTGAAAAAATTAGACAATAGGCCAGAGTAACTATTACATTAAAAAACGAGCGTAGAAATATAAAATAGATATAATGTAAGAGAGATAGATTCACTCTGGCTGAATAACAGTTTTACCTTTTCGATTACCTGATATAAGGATGTATACTAGTAAGGTAAAGTAAGGTTAGTTTACTTATCATAAGAATACACGTCCATGACAAACTAAAATAGATAGTAAAATTTATTACTTACTTTACTATACTATACCTTACTTCTTGGAACCTGTTTATTTAGGAGAAAAGCCAAACAATAAGAAAGAACAAATACTTGATCTTCTTGCAGAAGGAAAACTTTCTGTAAAAGAAATTGCGAAAATTGTGCATACGACAGAAGCAAATGTATATAAAGAAAAAAGCAAAGATAGAGGCCTTTATTTAAGGCGAAAGACAAGGAGCGATGAAATGGTCATGGTTGCAGGAGAGTCCGACTCCTTTGCCTCACCGTCGCGGCGCTTGAAACCAGAAGGTAATCAGCATTATCAGTATCTCAACATCCCAGATCTTGATTCAGAGGGAATAAAGAAATTGTATACTGAGTTTAAGGATGGCAAAAAGCCAGCTGACATTATAGCTGACCATGGATTTCATCCTGAAGTGGTAGAAAAAGAATATCAAAGATTTATGAAAATGAATGAGCGTGATATTGATGTATTTCAAAACCGCATAATTTCAACTGTCATAAAAAGGCCTTCTAAAAATACTAAACCTTTAGTGGAGAAATACAAAACAAATGGTTTTTTGACAGACAATGAGTTATCTGAGCTAGTTAGATTGAAATTGAGAGATGATTACGAACTAGAAATAGACATGTGGGGATTAGATAAATACTCGTATTTACCAAGGGGATGGTCAGGGATCAGATGTAAAAGTTGCAACGGGAATGAGGTCGGAGTTATAGTAAATCCAACTTCCGGTATTGGTAAACATCTTCTTGAACAATATAATAACTACATTTGTGATATATGTAAAAATGGCGGCACAATTTAATCTTAGTATTTGAGCCGAGGTGGGTGGTGACGTGACCAAAATTCTTTTATCTGAAAGCAAATTTTACTACTCTATATATTGCTTTTATAGCACTAACTGTCAAGGGTAGATCGTTAGAAAGTTCAACAAGTTTTCTCTCTACTGTCTCTTTTATGATAGAAGTTAGCTGATTCCATGGTCGGCCAGTACTTTTAGCTTCTTCTAATGCCATAAGCCCTTCCATGGTAATACAAAAATATTCTCTTGACGAAAACAACATTCTTTTTCTGTGTATCCTTTCGATATAACTTTTAAACATTAAATCGGTAATTATTGGAGAAATTATTGAAATATCAAGACCAATTTGCTTTGAGATTTTCTTTTCTAGTTTTGGTTCTTTCTTTATGCATTCTAAAATGATCATCTCAAATTTGCTTAAGCTTTCGTTATTTCCATCTGTAGTTTCGCTGTAATGTTGGCTAATCAACCTTGTGTTATCTCAATAATTAGCAACTATATGTTATAATTGTTTCCTAATCTCTATATATATATGATAGTACAGTCTGTAATTTTTTATGTATTAGTACAAAAAGTCCGATATTTTCTAGTTGTAATGTATTGACGTTTATTTCTGTATATCCTATTGGCATATTTGAATTCTAATATCACTGCAAATTCGTACACAGATTTACTAATTGTAATAATATTTTTCTGTTCATTTAACAAGGAAGAAACATTTTAGATCAGGATAATATTAAATACAATAAATAAAAATTATCTTGTAAAAATGAAAGCAGCTATTTTTGAAAAACCAGGTTTAGAAAATTTAGAGATTAAAGATTATACAGACCCAGAAATAACAGATCAAGAAATACTGATAAGAGTTAAAGTGGCTGGTATAAATCCAATAGACTATTTTGTAGTTTCTGGAAAACATGGAATAAAGTCTGGGTCGCCACTTGAAGCAAAACCACTACCGCATATACCAGGAGCAGAAATAAGCGGAGTAGTTGAGAGAGTAGGAAATAATGTAAACAGAGTAAATGAAGGTGATAGAGTGGTCGTATACAGCAGACTATTCGATGGCTCATGTGATTTCTGTCTGAATAGTTCTGAAATGCTTTGCAAAAATGGAGGATTAATTAGCGTCGTCAGTAATGGTGGCTTTGCCGAATATATTGCAGTTCCAGAGCAGAATGTCTTTAAAATACCAGAAGATATGGATTGGGATATGGCTGCAAGTTTATCCGTTACTGCATTAACACCATTTCATGCGTTAAAGGAAGCTTCTCTAAAAATAAATGAATCATTGCTGGTGTTTGGAGCATCAGGCAACACAGGTATGCTAGCAATTCAATTTGCTAAGAAAATGGGAGCAAAGGTTATTGCAGTTACTAGTAAGAACTGGATAAAAGAATTTGGAGCAGATCATATCACCACTTTTGACAAAGTGATAGAACAAGTCAAGGAATTTACTCAAGGTAATATGGCAGTAGTTGTTTTAAACACACTAGGTGCTGACACATGGCAGAAGAGTTTGGATGCTGTTGCTATTAACGGAAGGTGGGTTACATTTGGAGTGCTGACTGGCGCCGAGGTTAGATTGAATCTTCAATCATTGTATAATAAACAAATAAAGTTAATAGGCACCACTGGAGGTAATAGAAAAGAATTCAAAGAAATTATCGATAATTCCAAAGGATTGAAAATTAAAGTGTGGAAAAAATTCAAACTTGAAGAAGCTAGAGAAGCTTTACAAGCTTTATTTGAAAAAGAAAGAGAAGGCAGGATTTTGTTAAACATTAGTTAGCTAAGATGTTCTTTAAATTGAGTTTATGACAATTGAAGATAAAACATCAATTTCAATCAACATATATACGGTGAATCTATCTATACATAAGTAAAAGGAGAAGAATAAAACATCCAACAAGAAATTATCTAACCTGGTGACATTTCATCTATAGTATATTATTAAATTAAATAGCATAACATATTATAAGATTTCATACTATAATACATTGCTGAATTATGTCTGATCCTAAAGATATTCTCTCTAGAATCTTTCAAAAAGACGATAATACCTCTCCTAGCCAACTACTATATCCAAAGGAAGAAAAGGAAGAAGATGTATTAATTCCTGAGACAGACGATGTCCTACAAACCAATATCTTTAACGTTATGATCAATAGAAGGTCACAAAGAAAATTTGAAAGTAATAAGCAGGTAGAAGAATGGAAAATTGAAATGATATTTGCTGCAGCAGATACTGCTCCCACGGCTGGAGGCTTTCAAGGTTTTGAGATCTATCATGTAAAAAGCCAAGAAATCAAATGGAAGCTTGTCCAAGCAGCTAATAAACAGCCATATGTAAATGCTCCAGAAGTTTTAGTTTTTTGTATGAATCCATCAAGAGTAGAAATGAATTTTCCACAGCATATCCTAAAGAAATTTTCTATGCAAGATGCTA
The DNA here is from genome assembly GCA_035264705.1 of Nitrososphaeraceae archaeon. Classification (GTDB taxonomy): domain Archaea; phylum Thermoproteota; class Nitrososphaeria; order Nitrososphaerales; family Nitrososphaeraceae; genus JAJNBK01. The sequence continues at coordinate 5,453 of DATFPS010000293.1, forward strand.
CTCTTGCAGCGGCATACTCTCAGCTTGCAGCACATGCCTTAGGTTTAAGTTCTGTATGGATAGGTATGATAGATGAAGAAAAAGTTATGCAAGCTCTAGGGATAAATCTTGTACCTTCATCAATTCTTTGCTTAGGATATCCCCAGAAGATACTTCAACCTAAACCAAAGAGGAATCTATTAGAATTAATCCATGATGTTTAATTTTTAAATTTCAGTAATTTTTAGTATTAATAGTTGTTATCCAAAGAGGTCTGAATTTAGGCTATATATACATACTGAAGTGAATCCAGCAGAAATAACCATATCTATTGCCTAATCAAGACGATTGATTTTACAAGATCCTTTTGATAGTCAAGTTGCAAAAAATTGAATTGTTATTTCATTTACTTTAAAATGCAATAAACAAATGATGATGAAAATTATCGAAAATATCTTCGTTAGACGTTGATGCGGATGAAAGTATTAGAAAAGAAACTTACCGACTCTATGCTTTTAATGTTAAGTCTCTAAGTTTAGAGTTTAGCAGAATTGCTTTGAACAAGGCGACCAACATCTGTCTCAAATCACCACTTGAGCAATCCAACCATACTGTACTGACTGTCTTCCATTACACCGACCTGTGATCTGCGCTAATTTCTTAAACTGCAGAATATAGAATAATTATTGCAATAAACTGAAAAAAAAGTGATTAAGAGATGGCGCACCACCAACATTGACCAATCTTATCTAATAGAAATTTTATTTTGTGCATCTGCTGATTAGTTGGCTAATATGCATCACTATTATTATTACACCAATTATGGCTTTTAGTAATATCACAATAACTATACTAATTGTATTGGTTAATACTGTGGTTATCCATACTACCAAATAGTGGGATTAACTATTTTTCCTTTTACATATTGTTATTATAAGCATATTATGCTTACATTTATTATTTCTATATCTGGATTTTAGTGGCTAAAACCTTCTATTCCTTCTTCTTCTGCTAGAGACTGCAATATTCTCGCGTTAACAT
>DATFPS010000294.1:0-7434 GCA_035264705.1 Nitrososphaeraceae archaeon
TTTGTAGTATTAGATTTTTTTGCACTTTTGGAATCATTTACTTTTTCACCACTAAAGAACAATTGAAACATTGATCCAATTGTATTTAGCGTAAAGTTCAGTTTGGCATCTTCTAGCTCATCTTTAATTCCATTTACTAAAGAATCACAAGTTTTGGCGATACTTGGATATATTTCATTCTTTGCCATAATCAGACTTTCAATTGTAGCTATACTAGCTGAAACAGAAACAGGATTGCCGGCATATGTACTTGCTTGATATACTCCACCTAGAGGGGCCAATTGCTGCATTATTTCTTTCTTGCCAGCAACTGCTGCTATAGGAAAACCATTTCCCATTGCCTTAGCGAATGTTGCCAAATCAGGTTTAATTCCAAAGAACTCGCTAGCACCACCTAGAGCAAGTCTAAATCCGGTTATAACTTCGTCAAATATCAGAACAATGTCATTTTGCTGTGTTATTTTCCTGACGTCACTGAGATATTGTTTCTCTGGTAATATAAGGCCCATGTTTGCAAATATTGGTTCTATTATGACACAGGCAATATCATCGTTCTTGGTTATCACTCGATCTAATTCTTCGGAATCATTATAAGGAATTACCAGAGTCTGTGATGTGGCCTCTTCTAGACTGCCGTCAGAGTGCGAGAGACCTCCCGCACCTGAGCCAGCATTTACCAGGACATAGTCATAAGAACCATGGTAGCAACCATCAAATTTTAATATTTTTTTCTTCTTTGTAAATGCACGTGCCAGTCTAATAGCATTCATAGTTGCCTCTGCGCCTGTATTTACAAGCCTTGTCATCTCAGCACAAGGAACAACTTCTTCTATCAGTTCAGCCAGCTTTATTTCTTTTTCAGTCGGGACACCGTAGAGGTTTCCAATGTCGAGTTGATTCTTTACGGTTTCCGTTACTGTAGGATAAGCATGACCAAGTAAAAGTGCACCATATCCCATACAATAGTCAATAAATATTTCATGATCAGCTGTAACAATCTTACTGCCATTGGCAGAAACTGCAAAAAATGGATACGGTTCATAAAAACGTACAGGACTGTTAACTCCACATGGCATCACATTCCTTGCTCTATTGAACAAAGATTCCGATCTGGTATGCATCTAATAGTAGAGTTCTTGCCTACAAAACATTATAATTGTATCGTGTGACATAAAATCAACCATTCAGTAATTTGGCCATTTGTTTTGCGTAATAGGTGATTATCATATTAGCGCCTGCTCTCTTGATCGACGTTATAAACTCAGTCATTACAGCGTCTTCATCAATCCATCCTTCATCTGCTGCTGCTTTGATCAAAGCATATTCTCCAGAGACACTATAAGCGCAGACAGGCAGATTAGTCGTAGTCTTGGCCTGATAAATAAGATCGAGATATGGAATGGCAGGCTTTATCATTATAATGTCCACGCCTTCGTGGATATCAAATTCTATTTCTCGAAGTGCTTCCCTAGCGTTGCTAGTTGGCATTTGATAACTTCTTCTGTCACCAAATTCTGGCGTTGAATGGGCTACATCTCTAAAGGGAGCATAAAGCGGCGATGCTTGTTTTGCAGAATATCCAATAATTCCAGTATCAGAAAAACCTCCCTCGTCCAGACCTTCACGAATAGCCTTCACTTGACCATCCATCATAGCGGATGGAGCAACAAAATCTGCTCCCGCACCAGCATGACTAAGAGCAACTTTTTTTAAAGTGGCTATACTACTATCATTATCTACTCTTTGATTCTTTATTATCCCACAGTGACCGTGGGAGGTGTACTGACATAAACATACATCTGTAATAATGGCAATACTGTCTCCAAAGTGTTTGTGAATGATATCAGTGGATTGTTGTACAATTCCTTTATCATCAAAGGCAGAAGTTGCATTGTCATCTTTGCAAGATGGAATGCCAAAAAGAAGAATTGCTCTGATTCCGAGGTCAGCAATTGACTCTATATTCTTGATTATCTTGGAAATAGGTATTCTTTGTATATCAGGCATTGATTCAATAACTTGAGTTTTTTCAATTCCTTCTTTAATAAAAACCGGACAAATTAGATCCTTGACCGAAAGTCGAGTTTCCTGTAGAATATCGCGAATTGCAGGACTCCGTCTTAAACGACGCAATCTAACAGTTGGAAATCCAAGATTTCCACTATTGTTATTTGTTTTATTTGTTTTCATAGCTGAACAGCTTTATGATTAAATTCATAAAATCATCTTCTTTTTCATTACACCTTTCCAGCTCTTTTCTGAGATTGTTCATTGGAGAAGAAAGAATTCCTTCAACAATAGCAAACGAAAGTTTTTCGATTATCTTGTATTCTTCGGGTCCTATTTTTTTTCCTAAAATGGAAAATGCCTTTTTGAGTTCGCGATCTCGTATAGTATCTACGTTCTTGAAAACAGAATCGACAATAGGGTCGGCCTTTTTTCTCTTATACATATTGGACATGGAATTCATTTCGACATCAATTATTCTCTCCGCTGAACCAATTTCATTCTGGCGAGAACGTCTATTCTTTTCTGCCATCTCTGCGATTTGATCCAAATTTATTAATTTGACTTTACTTACTGACGCTACTTTTTCTTCTACAGTTCTTGGATTTGAAAGGTCTAAAATCATCATTCCTTTTTCCCGTTTACTCATGGCCTTTTCAATCCTATCGTATGTAACTAAGTAATATGGCGCAGTGGTAGAAACAAAAATTAAATCAATCTCATGTAACATTTCAAGGGCTTTCTCAAATGGAATAGGCTCACCTTCTACAGTATCAGCAAATGACTTTGCCCTTTGAAATGTCCTGCTTGTAACTAGAAAATTAATATCTCGTTGTTTTAATGACTTGGCTACTAGACTTGCACCCTCTCCTGTTCCTATGAGTATAATACCTTTACTTTTTAGATTTTCGAAGTATTCTTCTGCCAGATTAACTGCAATTGATCCAATTGAAATACTTCCTTTATTGAGAGAAGTGCTATTCCTAACTTTGCTACCGACTTTTACTGCCCTATCAAACATAACCAAAAGAGTAGAACCGGCAAAATGATTTTTATTTGCGAAGTCAAATGCTCGCTTTACCTGACCTAGTATTTGATCTTCCCCTATCACTAATGAATCCAGTCCTGATGCCAGTTTCAGCAAGTGAAGAACAACATCTCTGTCTTTGCTAATTTCAGCAGTGTTCTCTATTTCACCAACTGGTAGACCAACTATCGAACCCCAAACTTCTAGCAATTTTTTTTCATAAGGACCTGTGCCGGCAGCGAAAACCTCAACCCTGTTGCATGTCTGAATGATAACACATTCGCTTATGCTGCTATTTTCTATAATCTTTTTATATGCAGAATGGATGTCACTGAAGGCAAATTTTTCAAGAAGATGAATAGGAGCATTTCTGAAGGTTACCCTGGCATTGATTACTTGTAACGATTGTATCATGCTAGATGACAATGTCATTATTTATTCTTATTCTCCCATTTCTCCAATAGCTTCAGCGTCGTGCTTTTAGCATCTTCAAATCTATCCTCCTTAATAAGTTTCTGAATTTGTTGATCATGGATAATAGAATATAGGAATTCCTTTCTCTTATCAAGAGTTTTAATCTTTGGTCTTGCAGCAATACGTGCAAACTCCTGCAATTTTGTATTTTCGATATCTGATCTTTTTATTACTCTTCTCAAAATCCGTTCAGCTTTTATTCTAACTTTACGTGCCATTATAGGACTCTTTCCAGAGGTTGATATAGCAACCTGCATTATTCCCTCAATATTAATGATGGAGGCGTACGAAAAGTCACTATAGGGAGGATCATCGGCAGCATATACAAATGAACCCATTTGACGGCCTTTGTCAACTAGCTTGCGATTCAGCAATTTGTCATTGGTAGCAGCTAAAATCAGAAATGGATTTTTGTAATCGTCAAGTATGTTAGCATCTTTCAATTTTGCCTTAACAAGTTGTATCTTGCCACCTTTATCCAGATCGAGCAAATATCGATTAAAACGGTTACTAATAACTGTAATTTTACAGTTTTGACCTAAAAGCCCACGCACCTTTCTTACACCTTCGGTGCCACCACCTATCACTATGACATATTTACCATCAACATTCAGATCAACAATCAATTAATACACCAATGGCTACTAACAAGGAAATTGAGGCGAATTCTTTATTTAATCGTTACATTAACATTTAAAGTCTGTTATACTACCTTGTACCATTAATTCTCTATTGACATTCAAGCAATCGTCTTAGAATATGCTAAATATGACTTTCTATCACATTCGATTTACGTTCTTGGGTTATTCAATTAAGATTGTTATCACGCGTTAAAAGTTCTAAAGGTTATGATATTACAATTTAAACCTGTTATATCTGTTAACACCCTTTAAGAAATAAAATTGCTATTTAAATACATTTTATGAGATTATGGAATAAATCATCTTCATGAATCTTTCCACGAAGGGATTAATGAATCTAGTCGATTCTTCTATTTTGGTCATTTTAGAACTGAAACCTGACTCAAAACTAATTAGTAGCGATAATGGTCTGAATTATAGCATTGCAAGAAGATGACCACCAGACAGCCTCTTTTGATCTTGATAGTATTGATGAGATTGGACCAGCCACTAAAGGTCGTTTAGAAGAGTCTGGATTTAGATCTCTTAAAGATCTAATAGTACGAGGGCCAGCTGATATTTCTGAGGCTACTGGAATGGAGATGGAAAAGTCGATTTATCTTTGCAACAAGGCGAGAATGAGATTGGAGGAAATGGGGATAATTGACAAGAGCTTTGTTACAGCCACCAAACTCTATGAGAAAAGGAGACAGGAAGAAAGGATTTCAACTGGATCAAAGAATTTAGACGAACTTTTTATTGGAGGGATCGAGACCAGATCTGTGACAGAAATCTATGGTGAGTACGGTACAGGCAAAACTCAAATATGTCATACTCTATGTATACTAGTACAACAAAGTAAATCGCAAGGAGGACTAGGGGGAAAGGCAATTTATATTGACAGCGAAAATACGTTTAGACCTGAACGAATAGTTTCTATTGCAAACGCAAGAAATTTGGATCCCTACAAATCGCTAGAGAACATAATTGTTGCGAAAGCATACAACAGCGCACATCAGGAATTGATTCTCGAAGAAACAGGCGCTATTATTGATAGTAATAATGTAAAATTGCTAATCGTTGATTCTGCGGTAGCACACTACCGAGCTGAATTTCTTGGGCGAGGGACTTTATCGGAAAGACAACAAAAGCTTAATAAATTTATGCACATGCTGGTAAGAATTGCAGAAACTTACGCGGTTGCGGTTTTGGCTACTAATCAGATACAATCTTCTCCAGATGCAATCTTCGGAGATGCATATAGGCCAACTGGCGGGCATGTAGTAGCTCATACCAGCACATATCGTGTCTATCTCAAACGATCCGGTAAGAACCGAATAGCCAGAATGGTCGACAGCCCCTATCATCCAGAACGAGAAGTATTATTTACTTTATCTGAACAAGGTGTCGCCGATCCTGAAGGGTAAGGCTTAAAATCAAGTAGATAATATTAAATTAAGGGTTTTGGTAATGGATTTGTCATGCCAAGCTCACATGGTACAAGAAGAAAATCTCGATCTGTTCTTACTAAAGATAAAGCTGCTAGGGGAATTTCGTTTCTGCTTATTGATTATAAGGTTGGTGATAAAGTTATTGTAGATGTGGATTCGGCAGAACATAATACAACTCCTCACAGGAGATTCCAAGGAAAAGTTGGTATTGTAGAAGAAGTTGGTAGAAGGACATTAAAAGTGGCTGTAATGATAGGAGAAAAGAAAAAATTTTTGTGTACCAAGCTCAACCATATTAAACCTGTAACTACCGAAATGGACAACCAAAAATGACAGATATAGTTAAAAAAGAAATTATTACGCTTCCACAGGTAAAGGAAATCTTGGAAGCAGTCAAGACAGACGATATGGACCAGATCCAAAGATGGACTCTTGACTATGTTGGGAAGTTTGCAAAGGTAGATTCAAATCTTGCCCCCAGAATGGTAGCCGAACTAATTAAAAAATGTGATTTAAAAGAAGAAGAAGCAGTAGAAGTTGTCAATGCCTTGCCTAGTTCCATAGAGGAACTAAGAGCATTTACATTCGGATGGAAAAAACTTATTCTTACAGATACTTTGGAAAAAATGCTAAATATACTTAAAATGGGTACTGAAAGTTAAATAAAAAGTAATCAGTAAATATACGGGAAGTACATTGTCAGCATCGCCGACGGGTTACTCTGATAACCGGACAGCCATGTCAAGTTCTGGAGAACAGCAATTTCAAAGAAAATATGAGGAATATGCCTATATACTAGATTTCATGCTTAGAGGAAAATCAAATACAGTAAGAGGAAGAGAAGGCATAATCATTCAGGCCATTGGAGAGGAGCGTTTAACTCTGTTAGAATTGCTTGGAGTTCAAAACAAGAGCTTTGAAGTTGGAGAGCGTGTATATATTGGACGGGAGGGTAGAGATAAAGTGATAAGTGTTCTTGGCAGATTGGAGTATGACGATATCTCACAGTCAGCCAAAAATGAACTTCCAAACATAGTAGAAATAATTGTGATTGCAAACGAGAAAAGATTCATAGATTATATGAATATGTCTCAGCCAATTACACCAAGAATTCATGCCCTCGAATTGATTCCGGGAATAGGAAAAACATATATGATGACGATAATCAAGGAGCGGGATAAAAAAAGATTTGAATCATTTGAAGATATTCAAAATAGAGTCGGATTAAGAGATCCAGCAAAACTTATAGCAAAAAGAATCATAGATGAAATTGCTGGTGAAGCTAGAATGAATCTGTTTGTCAGAAAATGAAATGGTCAAAAAGAAAATGCTTTGGCCAGCATACGCTCATAGATAATAGAATTTTAGCAAGGATTGTTGATGCTTCACAAATTACTAGAGAAGAGATTGTTTACGAAGCTGGAACCGGAAGTGGGTTTTTAACAAAGCAACTTTGCAAAAGTGCAAAGCTAGTTACCTCTTTTGAAATAGACATGGGAATTTACAAAAAAGCGTGTCGTCTTTATAACTGTTATTCAAATTTAAAGTTAATAAACGCAGATATTTTCAAAATTTATGATTTGCAATTTGACATATTCATCTCAAATCTTCCCTACTCAAGAAGCAGAGATGCTCTGCAATGGTTGCCATTTCAAAAATTTAAACGAGCTATAATTATGACACAAAAAGAGTTTGTTGATAAATTACAAGCCATGCCCGGAGAAAAAAATTATCGCGCAATTACAGTTTTAAGTCAACATTGTTTTAACATAGAAAGGCTATTTAATGTAAGTAAAGAAGCATTTGAGCCTCAGCCTTCTGTCGAGTCAACGGTCATCAGATTAATTCCAAGATC
>DATFPS010000295.1:0-2509 GCA_035264705.1 Nitrososphaeraceae archaeon
ACTGATTCCACAAAGTGGAATAGTGTTAATATTACTGGAGTAGTAAGAGCTGAAAATCAGACACAACAACCATTAATTGTAGATAATAATACATCTTCTGGAAATAGTCCAGTAAAAGTAGCCTCATCTCCATTAAAACCACAGGCAGAACCTCCATCAGCTCCAGATAATGCATTCCAATTGGTTCCTCATAAAGAACCAGAGCAAGATGATGAACGTGAAGAGAATACGCTCAATGAAGAAGAAAAAGAACAAGTAGCAGTAGCAGCAGAGCAAGAGGATGAACGTGAAGAGGATACGCTCAATGAAGTGTCTGATGCGGATCCATTCAAGTTACCGTTCTGATCGAGAAATTTAAATAATCTGATTTAGATATTTTAAAAAAATATTGTTTAATCTTCAAGACAATAAATAAGAAAATTCAGAGGATGAGGGTTTATAGTAACGATAAATATATCTCATAGACATTCTTATAGATGTCAACCCTATTCCGAAGGTACAAGGAGGTTATATTACCCCCGAAGAATTCCATCGAAACCTGAGTAGTCTTAGCAATTTCTAATTACATTGAAAGTTTGATCAGATAGTAATCAAACTAACCTTTATGAATGCCTTAAGACACAATTAACTAAGTAAACAAGAAAAATATTCATACATACTTTGAGGCCATTTTTATTAGTAATTCGCAATATATTAAATAGAATATAGTATACTTTTCATTATTGGAGACCTCGTAAAGTTCCCTGCAAGTTCTTTTGTATTGTAACAAAATTTGTTGACTCAATCTATAAGACTCTACCAGTATACCAGCACCATGCACCATACATACTTCATTCAATAATTTTACCGTACAGAAAATTACCTTCTATCTGGGAGTATATTCAAGAAGTTTAACATTGACACATTCATGCCTAATTGTAAAGGTATTTTGGATTATTTTTATAACATGTATATATATATATATTTTATGTAAAGCAGATTTGTAGTAATATGAATGCAACAGATTTGATGTCGATAAATGTTGTAGCTGCTAAAGAGAATTTAGCGGCTAGCGAAATTAGTGCTAGGTTACTGCTTGGGGAGTTTAATGGAGTACCTGTAATTGACAGTAATCAGAAAGTAATAGGTATAGTTACTGCAATTGACATCTTAAGAGCATTAAGAGAAGGTAAGAGTCTAGGTAATATAACAGCAAGAGATATAATGACTCCAAATCCTTCAGTGGTTAAGAAAGATACATCGATAGAAGAGATTATAGATATTATGGTTGAAAAAGAAATTGTATTGGTACCAGTAGTACAAGAAGAGGGTAAACTTATTGGTGTAGTTGCTAGGCTTGATATATTAAGGCAAAAGTTGAATGAAGGTTTTGTTACAATAGGTGAGAGAAGTGGAATTGCTAAAACTTAGGCCTTTACCTACCTAGTTCAATTTTAAATGGACTATTATAACATTCCTTTCATAAAGATATATGTATATTTCTATTAGATGTATAGAATTTTTATATTCATGTCATACCTAAATTACAATACTGTGGACGCATATGCGAAAGATCTTAATATCTGCACCAGAACTTATTATCAATAAATTAGAAGAAAAGCTAAGACACAAATATGATGTTCAAATTAAAACAATTCCTAACGATATTAGTGCTGTCTGTGAGATAAAGGCAAAGGTAGGAAGAGACATAATTACAATTTGTCGGTTTGCCTGTAATGAAAATTTAAAAGACATATTGACAATGTTTGAAGTTAATTATGAATTAAGGACCAGATCGCGAAAGTAATCCATTTGATTGAAGGTTTTGTAGGTATAATATTATAATTTTGTTAGAAATATGTCTTAATACATCTTCTTAATACATCTTTAACTCGTTCATCCGCTATCTAAATCTAGAATCAACCCGACGTTCCGAATTGAGAAGCTTATAGTGTACTGACATAATACCATATCAAATTTAAGGCTGAAAAATGTGTAAATGTTCGATATTTCAAAAAGAATTATTATTATAATATCATCATTTTTTAATGTTAGCCAATTTAACATAATTTATGATATAATTTTATAATCTGCAGTTATCATCCTATTGCATAATCCATTTGTATACCCTAAATTATCTAATACTATTTTTAGAATTATCTCTTATATTGGCTTTTTATAGGAATCATATCTATTTTATATAGTAAATAATAGAGATGGCAAATAATTAAAATAAAATGAATAAACAACATAGGAGATTTATATCAAATAATTAAGTAATTTACCATCCATAGATGCTATCAGGTGTTTGTGAAATGAGCTTTTGGGGTATTGAACCAGAGGATTGGTTTAGGAGATTTTTTGGCAGTGGAGGAGGCAGTACAAGAGTAGGACGAGGCTGGCGTGGTGGTGGAGACATATTTAGAGAATTTGAAGATATGAGAAGAGAAATGGAAAGGCTGTTTGAGGAACAGTTTAGAGATATTCAATCAACAGCGCCAAAAGAATTAGTAAGAGAATATGAAACGCC
>DATFPS010000296.1:0-2251 GCA_035264705.1 Nitrososphaeraceae archaeon
GCAATGATAGGACCATTCAATAAACCTTCTAATTTTCCAATGGAAATGCTTCCAGTTACTGACTTACTCTTTATTATGTCTGGTGGAGCACAGGTATTTTGGGCTATACCGATGTTTCTAGGTTGGAGTGTCAGATGGTACGATGTAGGCTTAGTTGGAACTATAGGATTAGTACTTTTATTAGCATTCACAAGAATTCCTAATCCAATTACAGGTAATGCATTACAAAATAATAGTATAGGATATCTAACAGAGATAGTACAGATAGCATACATAGTAATAACGGGAATAATAATTGTGAAGCATAGAAGAACAAGAACAAGAAGATTGAATGTTACGCCAGAAAAAAGGTCATAGTGTAATTATAACAGTCTCTATATCTTTTTGAAAGGCTTTCCATAATTTTGTAACTTGACAAACAATTTTTGTCTTTCTGTTTGTCTATTCTCTACTCCTTAAAATATAGCATATAACTATAATCCTCTTTGAAATTTTATTATGCGTTCTGTCGAGAAGTGGAACCTAACTGATGCAGCTCCAGAAGTGACGACAATAAATCTACTATAAGATAGACTGCATATCTATCTATATAAGATGTGACAATTTTTATTATGGTAAGAATCCAACGACAATTTGTAATATTACTTGCAGCAGCTACTATCATTACGGGGATATCTACAGTAGCAATGTTAATGCCTCAAGCAGTATATGCAAGCGATGATGATGATAATGATGGTAATTGTGCATCTGATGAACAGCCTGCAAGTATAGATGGAAAGATAAGTTGTATGGGACCAGGAGAGTGTTATTCAGAACAGTTTAAGTTTGAGGGAAAGGGAGTAAAACATTGTAACTCTTTGATGACGCCACAATAGATGCCAAAAAATGAGATAAATAGTATCAGAACAGAATTAGTAATTACGGCTATGATTTAGAATATTTGTCAATATGTATGTATATGGCTAGGAAAATCAGATAAGTTGCAATTATAGCAATTATTAAGAAGCAATAACAAACCTCACAACATTGAATTTGCAGCCTGTCAAGGCTAAAAGTACAATATGCTTATCTAAGATTTCAACCTAAGATTTATGAGAACAAAAGAAGTATATCGCTAAAACAAGAATACTCGTACACAAACTCAATTCATAGTAAGGCAAAGTGTTGAGCAAATAAGGTCTCAAAGATTAAATGTATAAAGCGACGATTATTCTATGCTACTAGTAACGTCATAACCATCAGCACATGTTCAGCCAGAAGTTGAATGGAGTGAAAAAATGAACACGAACTGAAGAAGAAGACCTAGGGGATCTGAATACGAAGAAGAAGAAGAAGCGGCAGAAGAATAAGTATGAGAATGAGCATCTAATAGATATCAAATACTTTATTCTTTTAGCATGGTATCTGTTTTCTCTGTAATGTCAATAAGTGCTATTCAGAGGCTATTTCACAATAACTCGTGTTTTACTTTACCCATTTTATAATTAGTCGAACAAAAAACAATATACAACAAGTCTTTAATTTCAATCATATATTTTAATAATACATAGTTATAGCGTCTTCATGCAGGCTTTTGAGAACTCTGGTACTACTAGGTAAAATAGTCTGCTTCTAGATACGGGGAAAAAGAAGATGTTTGCAAAGATCTGCTTTAGAAAGAACTGCTAAGCTCAGCAATGCAGAATATTCTAAATTTCCTATATATGGTAACACAATGGTGATCTTATCCGCAAACGGTATCAATATTTAATATTATATTTAATAGACAGGAAATTCTCTTATTGCTGGGGTAAGAGTGAGACAAATAACAAAAACATTAGAGCAGTTTGAATTAAGGTGGATAGTGACAGAGAAGGGACATAGTTATATTGGCAAAAAATGAAAAAGAAGAAGAAGAAGAGAATATGTAAATATTGTGGATGGGATATGGACGAATCAGATGTAGAAATATTGATTTTCTTTCATTCAGATTGTTGGAAAGAATATAGAAAAGACGGTCTGCTATATCCTATGCCAGGACATGTTCAATAATACTAGTAGTAATTGTTGTTGTTGTTGTTGTGATAGTACTGATTATCAGATCTGTATTCTATACCGCTTTCCTTATCATAATATTTGCATTTGCAAAATAAGCATTATCATCATTCTTTATTCTTCATTTATTCCTATCTTGATTCCAAATAAAAGCGCGCGTACATATATGGAAAAGATCTTTTAACGATTCTTTATCTATTCTAGAATTAGATAGATG
>DATFPS010000297.1:0-3775 GCA_035264705.1 Nitrososphaeraceae archaeon
TAGTGTTCGTGTTGTTGTTGCTCCCAGCTGTCATATTTGCGGTACCTGATGTCTCATTTGTAGTGTTCGTGTTGTTGTTGCTCCCAGCTGTCATATTTGCGGTACCTGTAACATTACTATTACTCATTTGTTTGCCTGTCATATCATTATCTTCACAGCCGTTTAATCTAATATCGCCTTCAGTGGCATTAAAATCTAAGACTTTATCATTTCCTTGATTACAGACAAAGATATCTTGGCCTTCTCTACCAGTAAGAGTATCAGAGTTTGGGCCACCAATAAGAGTATCGTTTCCAACTCCACCATTTAGAATGTTGCGGCCTAGACCGCCAATTAGATAATCATCTCCTTCAGAACCATAAAGATTGTCATTTCCTGTATTACCTTCAATTACATCGTCTCCAACTCCACCATTAAAAGTATCGGCGCCTGGGCCACCGATTAGATAATCATCTCCTTCAGAACCATTAATATTGTCATTTCCTCTTTGTCCGTCAATTACATCGTCTCCGGCTAGACCTACTAAAACATCATCTTCAGCTGAACCTTTTATATTACCACCCTTTGGAGTTGAAGTCTGTATGGAACTACCAGTTGTCGTTGTATTTGCAGGTTTGTCCTCAGTTATATCTCCTGGTTTAGTGTTGCTTCCTCCAAATAGATTTTCGTGAAAAAAGGCTGACGCCGTTTGTATATATATAGTGGTAGTAGTTGATAACAAAGAAAGTGATATTACCAGTAATACTGACAAAATTATTTTCTTCTTATTCTCCATTGTGATACTTTAATCATGAAAAGATAAAGGCTTTTTTAAATCTTCTTGCTTTACATCTGTTGCATATACAAAACTAAAAGAAAAATAATAAATAGAGAGAGATAGACATAACTTATTTTTCTTCATATGCTCTAATAATAAGCATCATGTCGAACTAAATAATACTATATAATGCAATTCTTAATTACTCATTTTCATTATGTAATTACGCAGATCTAGATGCGATTATTGAAAACAAAAGATCTAAGAAAAATAAACGATTTTTGTGAGTGGTTATTTTGACAGCTTGATATCTCGAAGGTAAGGCTTATAATAACTACGGCTCAAAATCAAATCGTATAATGAGTGAATTAGTAACAAAAAGTGGTAACCATCGAGTTAGAAAAATAAATGACTTTGAATTCACGATTGAAAAAGACACATCTAAAGGAATGAATGTTCCGGTTACGATTTATGCTAATGATAGTCTTATTTCGAAAATGGTTATTGATCGAACTATTGATCAGGCAGTAAACGTCTCTACATTACCTGGTGTGAGAAAACACGTTGTGGTTCTTCCAGACGGACATGAAGGTTATGGATTCCCAGTAGGAGGAGTCGCTGCAACTGACCTAGAACACGGCATAATAAGTCCAGGGGGGGTTGGATATGATATTAATTGCGGCGTAAGACTGATTAGAACTGGCTTATTCGAAAGAGATCTAAGACCAAAATTAAAAGATCTTGTAAACGGACTCTTTAGCTCGATCCCGTCAGGTGTTGGAAGCGAAGGAACTGTTAAGTTGACAAAATCTGAACTAGATGAATTGCTTGTAGAAGGTGTGCATTGGGCTATTGATCGTGGATACGGTTGGAAAGAAGATGCAGAAGTCTGTGAAGAAAGTGGGAAAATAATTGGTGCTGACTCTGCAAAGATTTCAGAGACAGCAAGAAAGCGTGGCACATCTCAATTAGGTAGCTTAGGTTCAGGCAATCATTTTCTTGAAATACAGAAAGTAGACAAAATCTTCGATGAAAGAGCTGCAGAAAGTATGGGTATCAATAAAGAAGGACAGATAACTGTTCTGATTCACTGCGGATCGAGGGGATTTGGACATCAGGTATGCAGCGACTATTTACGTATATCTGAAATCGCTGTGCGAAAATATGGAATGAAACTAGCGGATAGAGAACTTGCCTGTGTTCCGAATAATTCGTCAGAAGGTGAAGATTATCGTAAGGCAATGTTTTCGGCATTAAATTTTGCATGGTGTAACCGGCAGATGATAACACACCGGACAAGAAAACTTTTTGAAAAAGTATTTAATATGACTGAGGAACAGCTTGATATGAAACTAGTTTATGATGTATCTCACAATATTGCCAAGCTGGAGCGCCATAAGGTAGAAGGCGAATGTATGGAAGATTTAGTTGTTCATAGAAAAGGAGCTACAAGAGCATTTCCTGCAGGAATGGATCAGATTCCCAATAAATATCGCAACATTGGTCAGCCGGTAATTATACCGGGCTCTATGGGAACTGCAAGCTGGATTCTTCTAGGAAATAGAAATTCTCTTGATTTAAGTTTTGGATCGACAGCACATGGTGCTGGTAGGACAATGTCAAGGTCTGCGGCAAAGAGAAGTTATACTGCAGAAAATGTAAGAAGCGGACTGCAGTCAAAAGGTATCTATGTAAAGGCACTTACAAAGGAAGGAATGGTGGAAGAGACACCTGATGCATATAAGGATGTAGATGCAGTTGTAGAAGTTTCACATTCGCTTGGAATAGCAACTAAAGTAGTAAGATTAATCCCAATTGGAGTGATAAAAGGGTAGTGTCACAAGAAGATCCAGACATAGCTATTATCAAGGCCAGAAAGATGAAAGAACTACGAGACAAGGCTGCTGCATTTGAAAAGGCAAAAAAAAGGGAACAACAACCAACACCCCAAAAAGAGAATGATAGAGAAATAATATCTACCTATCTATATGACAGAGGAGAAGAGGTTTTAAAACTTGCAGAATCCCAATATCCCTATCAGACAAAAGCAATACTTGCAAGAATTATAGAATTGATTAAGACAGGTGAGATAAGTCAAAGAATCTCAGGTGGAGAATTACTTGCTTTATTCAGATCTATTGGATTGAAAATTAGAGTTAATACTAGTATCAAAATTGAAGATCATGGAAAGTTAGTTTCATTATCAGATAAACTGAAACAGCAGAATGAAGATATGACTGATGATACTAGCTAATAATACCAATTGTTAGTACGGTTATCCTTGATTCTCAACTACTAATTTTGAAGCTGATTCTAAGATGACAATGTATTTTTAAATGCATAGTTAGTTGAAAAATATTTTATGCAATCTCAATTTAGGACATAGTGATAAAGTCAAGAGGCGAGAAGTATGAAAATAATTTTAATTTTTTTCTCTTTTATAAAAAACAGCATGTGTAAAGCATAGATAAAATCTCTTCAGAAATAGAAAAAAAAGAATGACTACTACTGTGATTGCTGTTCCCTCTTATAGACTATGCATTCTACAAGTGCATATTTGAATATTATATTTCTCCCATTGTGAATAGATGCAAATATTTCTATGTATTCTTAAAATTTCAGTTTTTGATACTCTATTCAAATAGATACTTATCAAGTATTGCTGGGAACTTACCGTTTATTGATGATTGAACCTTCAAGCGATCATATATATGCTATGTAAAAACAATAAGTTTCTTTTAATGAAAGTGAAGTATTTTATAATATTCTTCAACTATACAAATAGAATATTATATATTGAACAAATCAAAATGATAATTGGACAGATTCTATAAGTATTATAGAAGATCATATGATAATTTCTTTATCTATTTGCAAAATATAAAATTAATTTTTACTTTATTAATCAAAAAAAGGACAGTTTAATAAGGTCGGTAAAGAGCAACTAACATAAAATCAAGGAATACCAAGAATTTTATTATAAAGTAGTGGAATGAAAAAAAGATGCCATAATACCTA
>DATFPS010000298.1:0-4638 GCA_035264705.1 Nitrososphaeraceae archaeon
TATCTATAAAGAGCAGCAGTTATGGTATGTAATTCTTTATTGCCGATTCTAATCTTTCTTCTTTTCCACACCATCTAACTAATTCTCGTAATTTTTGCTGAGGCTTTCCATTTTTTATTAAAGATCTTGCAATATCAACGCCTTCCTGAAAATCACTAGCAACCTTTGCAATTACAAGAGCAGCCGAGGCATTCAAAACAACTATGTCTTCTTTTTCGTGACTGGCTACGCCGAATATAACTTGAAGAGTATCTCGAAGTGATTCTTCTTTCGAATTGACTATGATCTGGCTTTGTTTTGCGATCTGCATATTGAGCATCTTCGGATGAAGTATGATTCGCTTTATTTGATTATCACTAATCCACAAAATATCATTCTCGCAAGTATTAGAAAGCTCATCAAGACCGTCGTGAGATCGAACTACCATAGCATCATTTAAGCCAGTATTTTGTATAGCGTGGGCAATAAGTTCTAATAAATACGATCCAAAAACTCCTATGACTTGTCCTGTTATATTTGTACAAGGATTACTTAAAGGGCCAGCAATATTAAACGCAGTCTTTATACCAATTGTATTTCTAGCTGTGGCAACCGTTCTGAGAGCTGGGTGAAACTTAGGAGCATACAAAAAACCAATCCCAAATTTTTCTATAGCGCTACATACCTTCTCAGGAGATGATTGCAAGTCAAAACCAATGTATTCTAAAAAATCTGCACTTCCGCAGAATCCTGATACTGAACGGTTTCCATGTTTTGCTATCTTTATACCTGCTGAGCTAGCTACTATTGCAGCAGCAGTGCTGATGTTAAATGACTTTATTGCATCTCCTCCAGTACCACATGTATCAACTAGAGGACCGGTTATCTTAGGTGAGATTCTTATTGCATGCCGCTTGATTGTTTGAAGAATAGCTCTAATCTCTTCAGATGTTTCGCCTTTCATGGAGATAGCGACTAAGAAGGATGCAATGGCAGCTTCAGAAAGTTTACCTTCAAGAATGGAATTTAAAGTTTCATGAACCTCCTCTTCAGACAACGAGGATCTTGAAACCAGTTTTCGAAGTACAGGACGAATATCAAAATAGTTGCTAGTATTCATCTCTTAACAATAGAAACAAAATTAAAAAGTATTTTTTTGCCTTCCTTTGTCAACACTGATTCTGGATGAAATTGTACTCCTTCAACCAAGTGTTGTCTGTGCCTAATTCCCATTATTTCGCCATCATCCAATGCCCATGCAGTCACCTCAAGACAATTAGGAATAGTTTTTGAATCAACCACCAATGAATGGTATCGAGTTGCCTTAAATGGATTATTTATGTTTTCGAATAGCCGATCCGAATTGTATCTAATATAACTTGTTTTTCCATGCTTGGATATTTTGGCATTTATTACTCTTCCGCCAAACGCATCCACTATTCCTTGGTGACCAAGACATACTCCAAGAATGGGCGTCTTTGAGCCAAAATTTGTTATAATGTCAGAACTTATCCCAAAATATTTCCTATCAGCAGGGTGTCCTGGTCCTGGTGATATGACTATGGCATCTGGATCCATTCTGTTAATAGATTTAAGTGTAATCTTGTCATTTCGAATTACCACAGGTTCAATATCCATCTCTCCCAAGATTTGGGCCAGGTTGTATACAAACGAGTCATAATTATCTATAATGAGAATTTTCAAATACCATCATCAATTTATAAGGCTATTAGTGCTATAGGTGGAACATAATATAATTCAAACCGTATGACTCGTGCACAAATTGCGGTTGCAGTGTTTTTTAGGTTATGTAAAATATGTAAGATAAAGTTCGTTAATCATGAATCTTTTTTCAAAACTAATGCTGACAAATAAGGAAAAGTTTTAGATGACATAACAGTCAAGATAATAACTGGATATATCATAGTAAAACAATATGTGCTTCTAATAGTTAAGTTAAATGACTGTAATATTAAAATTAGGTTAAACATGTTTTAAATTCAATCATATTTAGGGATCGATTTGGCTAAGATATTTATTAATGGTTATGGAAATATTGGCCGTCGTCTTGCCTCCGCGCTTTCCCTTGACAAAGAAATCCAATTTGTCGGAATAGCAAAATATACAGCAGATGAGAAAACTAAAGAAGCTTTAGAAAACCGCTTTAATGTTTATGTTCCTAAAGATATCATAAACAAGTTCAAAAAGAAAAATTACGATATTGCTGGCACGCTGACAGAAGCGATTGAGCAAAGCGATTTAATTATTGATGCAGCAAAAGAGGGTACTGGATACGATAATAAGAAAAATCTGTACGAGCCAATGAACAAGAGAGCTATTTTTCAGGGTGGTGAAGAAAGACATGGTGACAGATCGGTAGCTGAAATGATTCATAATTCCAGAGTAAATTACGATAAGGCATTAGGCAGAAGTTATGTCATTCAAGGTAGCTGTAATGTTTCTGGTATGGGAAGAGTTATACAGCCATTAATAGAAAATTTCGGCAACGAGATCAGAAGGTTCGATGTCTCTCTTATTCGAAGATGGGCTGATCTTGAAGATTCGAAAGAAGTAAAGGACTCTATTGAGTGGGATAAAAATCCTCACCATCAAGATGACGTCAAAGATTTTATTCCTTCAGTCAATCTCTATGTAGATGCCTTTAAAGTTCCGTCTAGGATGATGCATCTGCATCACATGTTAATACATTTTAAAGGAAAGGCTCCATCTAAGGATGTAGTAATCGAGACATTTAGGAAGGAATTTGGGGTAGCCATATTAAACTCAGCAAAAGGAACAGCAGACATCAGAAAAAAAGCCTTCCAACTAGCATTTAAACATGGTGATACTAATATGATTCATATTCATGCAGAAGTGCTTAAGGTTCAGGACGATCTTCTAAAGATTTCATATTCAGATGATCAAACAGGGATGGTGATTCCTGAGAACTATATGCTCATTCAATCAATGATTCATGGATGTAGCCGAGGAGAAGCAATAAAAAAGACAGATAATTTATTTCAAATCACGAGAAAAAGAAACCTCTTAGAACAAGAATTCAGGTAAAAATAGTAATGAAGACATTGATCATCACTTTTTACTCTTTCAATCGTTTTTAGACTCCAACACGTAAATCAGAGCA
Organism: Nitrososphaeraceae archaeon; assembly: GCA_035264705.1. GTDB lineage: Archaea > Thermoproteota > Nitrososphaeria > Nitrososphaerales > Nitrososphaeraceae > JAJNBK01. The sequence continues at coordinate 3,122 of DATFPS010000298.1, forward strand.
TATTTTGGTCGGTCAAAAAGCACCAATAAATACAGAAGCTTTAATTAAAGGAAATTGCCCGAGGTTTAGGCAGAGAGAATAATTTGGGTTATTTACGAAAGGATTATGTTCTTGACAAATTCGTCATAGTTCCCAAACCCACAGATGAAACAATACCAAATGAAAAATCTTCGGATGCCAGGTGTCCTTATTGTCCGGGTAATGAGCATATGACAGAGCCCGCATTGATTTCTTTAGTTGCAAAAGATGGAATGCTTCAACGATTGTCTGACAGTGAAGAAAACGTTATTGGAGATTGGTGTGTTAGGGTCTTCCAAAGTAGTACTCCAGCCGTAACAAAGAATTCTAGTACAATCTATACCGATAAGCCACTCTATAGCGAACCTGCTTACGGTTATCATCAAGTCGTTGTTGCTTCACCCAAGCATGATCAGAAATTATCTCAGATATCTGTAGACCAATGGACAAACGTCTTGTTGGTTATCCAAGACAGGGTAAGATGGCTATACACGCAAAAAAGCGTATCTTATGTTTGCATATTTGTCAATAGTGGACATATGGCAGGAACCCCATACGACCATCCTCATTTAAATCTACTAACTTTCTCAGCCATCCCTCCGACAATTGAGTTAGAAGCGGACGCTTCTCACAAATATATGAATGAAAATGGAATTTGTCCTGCGTGCAGTATAATTTCAGTAGAATCGAGTGGTCCAAGACAAATATTAGATACGGAGAGCTTCCTTTGCTTCTCCCCATGGGCACCTACTTATCCGTATGAATTCTGGATATATCCAAAGCGACATACTACTGCATTCTCAAAAATAACTCAAAAAGAAATAAACGATCTAGCATTAATGCTACGCGCCACTTTAGGAGGAATGTCAAAGGGACTTAAAAATGCTCCGTTCAATCTGGTTTTCCATTTAGCTCCAGAAAAAAAGAATAGTCGTCAGATTCATTGGCACATAGAAGTTTATCCACAACTCAGTATTTGGTCAGGATTAGAGCGAGGTTTTGGAGTTTACATTAATGATATACTACCAGAAAAATCTGCAGAAATTTTGGGTTCCTCATGTAGAAGAGAGTTAGCTGAACTTGTTGGAATTATTTAGGCACGACACGATTACTTAGGAAAAGGAAAGAAATTGCTAAAAATAGAAACTTGGATCGCCCTTGGATCATTAGGAATGTGTATTATGGTTATAGCGCCGCGGATATTATCATTTTTTAACTTTCTTGTGGGACCAAAAGGTAACAGTCCAGATATTTATGTTGATCCAACAGGAGTAACGATCCAATTGATTTCGATATCGAGGGCACCTAGTTTAATTCTTGCAGGTACTATTTTTGGACTAGCGAAATCTTATGGTACTATACATGCCGCAATCATTTTGATAACAACAGGGATAATTTTGATAGCGGGTATGATTGCTTCATGGACGTTAATTCTGAAAATTAATGAACAGTTCATTGTTGGCGGAATCGATATTATTCCTTATAATTTTATAGTCGCT
>DATFPS010000299.1:0-3569 GCA_035264705.1 Nitrososphaeraceae archaeon
GATGTTTGATACAAGTATTATAACCCCAGCAGGCTCTGCTCAAGTAGCGACAGCAGATCTAGAAGCAGGAGAATATGACTTTCATTGTGCTGTACATCCATTTATGACAGGCAAAATAATAGTACAATAGTAATAATAACAAATACATAACATAACACGACATGGAATCTAATGATATTGTCATACTCAAAATCCTTTCTTTTTCTACCATTTCTGTGCTTTTTGCTCTCATATTCGTAGGAGGATATGTCAATGCCTCTGGAGTTGGATTGAGTTGTCCTGATTGGCCGCTTTGTCCTGCTGGTCTTGTGCCGCTTGAAGAATTTATCATTGAATATTTTCATAGGACAATTGCTGCTACAACTGGTTTGCTAGTCATTATAACTATGATATTTACATTAAAATCTAGGATCGCTACAAGAGGAATGAAAATAGCATCAATGATTGCTAGTGTTGCAGTGACAGGTCAAATAATATTAGGGGGTGTTGTTATAATCGAGCGCTTGCATGCCATACTAGTGACAATTCATCTTGGACTTGGACTGGTATTGTTTTCAATGAGTTTAATAACTGTTCTATCGGCTTTTAAATTATCAGAAGATAAAACGATAAGAACAGCATCAAAATTATAGAAGAATACAAAGCCCAACACTGAACCAATAACTATTGAACATATAGTAAATATCTGCAGTTATTATAATAAGCAATATGAACAGTAGCTTCCTGATCTTTATCCCAGTACAATTATTACTTTTATGATTTTATATATATGATTTTTTATATATATCTCCCATCTACTCTTTATCTTCGTTATGTCAATCGCAGAATTATTATCAATATATAGAACAATATATGGTTATGCTGGAACAATAATCTATTGAGCGAAGCAAAAAGGAATTAAGGAATAAATGAAAAATATATACCAGACCTCACAAGTTATTGAATATAACTAATCCTCTGCAAGGAATTAAATCCCTTTCATTTTATATCAACTAATTGATTCTGTGATCTCTGCTTTTCCCATTTCATAAGGTATATAATTCCTACAAACAAAAATATCTCTAGAGATTTGTCTAGAATGCCGGCTAAATCAATTTCCTCTGGCTCGTTAGTCGGTGAGAGAGGTGGTGGAAAGATAACAGAGTATGTATATAATCCGAGCAGTACTCCTGTACCTACCAGTCCAAATAAATTGATTAGTACTGTCTTTCGGTAATAAACCATTACAGAATCTCTATTCCTGTAATAATTAGATTCATTTGTTAAAGTGATTAATACATACGATATTCCATAGGCGATCTGAGCACCTCCTGCTGCTAATAAGAAGATACTGTAATAAATGTGGCGTGAGCCATGTTCTGAAAAAATTGCTAAATGAACCAAACCTGCTGCGATCGCTAAGAACATGAGTGAGTATTTTAGTAACTCTTTTTCTGATAACTTTGAATACATTCTTCTTTTTCTTTTATTTCTGTATGATAATCCCAAGACAACACCTAATACAATTATCGGTCCTGTAACCGCCATAAGTAATGTTGTGTTATAGATACTGCCAAAATTACTAGATATTGACACATTGAAAACCGCTCTATCGCAATTGCAATTCTGAGTATTACCCAAAATGCTTCTTGGAGGATCTACTTCACTGTAATTGATGACAGAATTGTTATTATTAGCAATACTGAGAACTATCTGATAATTTCCTATTCTTGGAAATACATAATTAACATTGAAATCACCAATGTTATGCAATGTCCATGGATATGCTATAACTCGCTGTCCATTAAGGGTTTCATAAATCTCAACCATAGTTTCCACATTGTGGACATCATTACCGTTGAAATCTTGTATACTAAATGTAATTTGGGTTATCTCATGTGGACGAGCATATTCTGGATTCAACCCCATATAAGCATAGTATTGTCCTACTCCGTCGCCTCCTCCGTTATAATGAGGAAAATGATCAAGATGACCATATGATTCACGTATTAATGAGGTTGATGTGTAGGATAAAAAAAACCCAGACAAAATTAGAATAGTCATAAAAATGCACAGCTTGAATGATAATTTATCAAGCATCAAATAATAAGATCACAGCAGGCTCATATAACTCGTACTTATAGAATTACTAAAAAAACACTATTTTATCCCCAGGTTGTTAGACTTTGTCTGTTCTACATACTCTAAAGCAGAGAAATACTTGTCGTCGTTACCGATTGTGTCTATTAGCTGATTCTCATAAGAATCTCTGCTTTGGTCAGCAGCGGTAAGCACTTTTCGGTTAATGAAAGCGGTATAGTACATACAAGGCTATAGACAAATGCTTTGAATTCGTAAGCAATAAAATAAATAAAAATTTTTAATTCTATACTATTCAGTAAAATATAATACGGTAAAGGCTACCTCCTTTTCTTATGTGGAAGGTAATGATGCCAAGAAAAATAGCCTTCGGCGAAAATGCTGCGAAGGAATTTGAATATCCGACAAATTCTTTGATTATAACGACGACGACTCCTGATGTTTATAACAGGTGGTTAGAGTATATGCAAATAAGAAATTACGAAGTTTATGACAAGGTCACTCCTGACCCTGCAATTGAAACTGTTGAGACAATAAGAAAGGAGTATGAAGGAAGGAATATTTCAGCATATATTGGTCTTGGTGGAGGAAGTTCTATGGATGTATGTAAGTATCTTAGCAAAGTAACTGGTATTCCAAAGATTTTGATTCCAACAACTTTTGGTACGGGTGCTGAAATGACAACATATGCCGTTATCAGTTTTGAACACAAGAAAAAACTATTACAAGATGAGAAATTTCTGGCAGACGCTGCAATTGTGGATCCATACTTTTTGCCTGGGACTCCTTTTAACATTATGAGAAATTCTGCATGCGATGCGGCAGCTCAAGCTTCAGAAGGCTATGACAGTAAACTTGCTAATCCATTTACAAAACTCTTCTGCAAAGAAGCTTTCGATATTCTGGAAGATGCGCTCATAAATGATAAACCACATATGTTGCCATATGGAGCAATGCTATCTGGAATAGGATTTGGAAATTCGTCAACAACATTAGGTCATGCATTATCATATGTTTTTTCAAATGAAGGCGTCGCACATGGATATGCCCTGTCATCTTGTACCACGGTTGCACACAAATTCAACAAGTCAATATACTATGAACGCTTTAAAAGAATTTGTCAGAAATTGAAATTTGAGCCCCTAAAATTGAAACAGCCACTTGATCAAGCAGCTGATGTAATCATGCCAGATAGAGGTCATTTGGACAATAATTCCGTTCCTGTGACGAGAGATGACATAATAAAATGTCTGAACGAAATTGTAAATAGTAATCCATTGGCCTGAGTTTGGAACTTTTTTATTTGAGGATATATTTGCTTATTTTTGTTTTAATAGTTTTAGTCAATAGGTTCCGTTAACTTAAGCGAATCACCTCCTTATTATAATAATCAACAAATAGGTGAAACCAGTTTACAACATGCTTTAGTTTACATTTGTTCTTATTACATGGAAAATAATCATCAAAATTCTCAGTTCTATCTTTGATAT
>DATFPS010000300.1:0-9639 GCA_035264705.1 Nitrososphaeraceae archaeon
TGTAACTGATTAGCAGAACGTTGTAATGTTGTTATTCAGATATTATGCTAAAGAAAGCTTTATCTTTTGCTATTCAAAATTTCTTATTTTAAATCTGCTAAACCGCTACATACAGGAAGGTACCTTTGCTATATCCGAACCTTCGATGCTAAGACATTGTCCTGTTCTACCGATCATGACCTGCTGAAGAATGGCAGGTAGCAAGATAAGGTGTAAAAGCCTTAGATGGCAACTGAAGAGATGTCTGGATTTTCTTTTTTTTCATCGTTTTACCTTTTTGGTATTATCGCAGGGTATTAGACTATATCATATATCATTTAGGTGGTAGTATTACTTATCCTTCCACTTGTAACATTCTTACTTTCGTAATAACCTGAACTATTTCTTTCAAATTGTGATTTTACTTGATGTTGTGAAAGTGTAAGCATCACTTTTCCATCGTCATATGACTGAACCTTGTCCCTGGGTATCCTATAAAACTTGGGATCAATTAATCCATCTTTTACAACAAATTCTTTGTCTTCTAGACCATCTACCTTGCCGATTTCCTTCTCATCGCTTGTTATTACTGGCTTCGTCACTATCTGATTCCAATCAAATTCATTGTTCCACGCCATACTTCAATACATGAGCAAGAATATATATATTAATTTTAAAAGATAGATCAATTGTTTCAGTGTTTATATATCCTGCTAGATGCTAATGGATGGTAATGGTCAATATTCTATTTTTGTCTTGGTAACTACTCGTTAAAATCAAATGTAATATTTAGATTGTCTTTTTAAGACAAAAACATCATGTGTTGAGCTCTTTTTTTTGCTGGCAAAGTAGCATGATCCAACTACGACGCAAGGAGGCTTTGCCTTAATGTAGTCTTTTTTGCTAAAATCATTTTGGTTGTCATTTGCATATATGCTGCCTCATGAACCATTTGTCACCTCTTTGGATACAGTTATTGCATGCCCACAGATCAGAATGTTCTAAACGATAGAGACATTCTAATTTTAGTTCCAGGATCTTATGTTAATCATTAGGTTATTGGTCATCGTTAACATTATAATCTCTTCAGCTGGACTTTAGTAGAGGAGAAAGAGTATCTAAAATATCTCAAGTACATCCACCAATCTACACTTTTGCTCTATTTGTCAAATGAGCAAGGTTTGAGCATCTTTTAGTGGAGGTATAAACATGGAATATCTCCACTCATGACTGTCAATATCTCCACCTTTGATAACAGATTACTGGGACATATAAGGTAAAGTATAGGTATTTGTTCCTGATGGAGATATTGTATCTAACATGCAAGAATACCTTCACTGATTTATACTAATTTTGTGCACGAAACAGGGTTCAGTGGAGGTGGTAGAGATAGTGGAGGTTTTTTTCTTACTCTTATAGCCATGCTCTTTTCTATGATTCTGAAATGTGACGGCATGATAATCTAAGACCAATTTCTAATGGTGCTATTTCCTACGTGCAGCTAGCGATAGTACAAAAATCGTTCTCATAGAAACCGACCGAGATAAGTACTTTTTAAATTATATTAAACACCTGTAATGTATGGTTAGTTTACTTGAATATTTGCCAATCATAACATCTGGACTGCTAGCTCTCTCAATACTTTAATCCTTCGTCGAAAGAATTTAAGACTTTAGAGCGAATATAAGATCTATGCTAGAATCATTGAGGTCAGGGTGAAACTTGAAAGCACAAAATCTTTTGCAAGAATGGCAAAGGAGAGTCAATATTATACATAATGCTTCGCACTTGATGAGAGTCTAGCTCAGTTTTACACATTGCATGCATATAGCTCGATCTGAATGAATTCATCTTCAGGTTGCACAAGACGGATGCAATAGATGAACAGTTATGGTCAAGATGGAATTCTAGGGGCTATGGCAATGAAATTGATAAGTTTCAAGCTGTATGGAATAAAACAAAGAATGTTCATACTTGAGATTTCGTGAATTTCATAAACTCCTTATGATTACAAATATTTATTTATTGATACCAAAATGAAAGTATTTCTAAAAGCTTCAGTTAAAGCGATCCTAAGCAGAAATAAATTAAATATAAGCCAAGTAGTGTATGACAACACAAAAATCATGATCTTTCTCCTAAATTGGCAGGATCGTCGAGATAATCTTCTTATCTCGAGAGTACATATAACAGATCTCAGGAAATAAGGTGGAAAATATGGGAAATAAGTTAAAAATTATTGGTTTTGCAGGGAGTTTAAGAAAAGGTTCATATAACAGATCTCTTTTGCGCTCTGCTGGCCAACTACTACCCCAAGATACCGCTCTTGAAATTTTTGACCTTTCAGACATCCCACCATTTAATCAGGATCTTGAGGCCAATATGCCTGCAAAAGTAAACGAATTCAAATCAAAAATAAGAGAATCAGATGCTCTTTTGATTGCTACCCCAGAATACAACTACTCAGTACCTGGAGTATTAAAGAACGCCATTGATTATGCATCAAGGCCATATGGCGACAATCCCTTTAATGATAAACCCGTTGCTATTATGAGTGCCTCAGTTGGGATGCTGGGTGGTGCAAGAGCTCAGTATCATCTTCGTCAAATGTTTGTATTTTTGAATATGCACCCAATCAATGCTCCGGAGGTCATAGTAACGTCTGCAAGTAACAAGTTTGATGCAGAGGGTAATTTACTTGATGAGAATACAAAAAAATTTTTGACGCAATTGCTTCAGAATCTTTCGAACTGGACTAGGAGATTAAGAGGGGAAAAAGCATCTTCCATGTAGATGTTCTCATCTCTCGTTCTCTTTTCTATTATCTATGACTGTAAAATAATATAATTCTCGAGCTGATTAGCATTCTTAGAATTGAATGTTGACTCTCCTTTGAGCTAGCAATAATGTTAGCAATAGTGATAATGTAGACAAGTATCGATAGTATTTTTTTTGAATAAATATTAGTCTATTTGGCATAGAAGATATAAGAGAAATCAATTAAAATCTCTTAAAATCTAGAATATAAAAAATAATGCTTTCCTTTCTTTATCCTACACTTTGCAGCAACACTTAATTCGCTATGAAGGTCTGAATCACACCTTTTTATTAGTAAATAATGGTTATAAGAATATAACTTTACTATATCTATTGAAAGATATTTTGTATTTTTAGAATATCTATTTATAATGACCATAGGATAAAAGCCTATTTGAAATACGCATTATGTAATATGCAGAGCCTAGATCAAACCAATTTCCATAAGATATATTACCCATATTATTACAATAGCAGCTGGCTTGATAGCTCAATAAAAGTTAGTAGAGGAAATAGTTAAAAGTCAACTAATGTAATTAGGAAAAAGTGATTTAATTTAGCCAAAAGCAAAGAACAAGAGTCATCTAAACCAGTCAATTCACTTTATATAATCAGAAAATAACATTTTATTTCTGAAAGCTCATCTATGGAGTGCTGCCGATATCCTTAGAGGCTCTTTAGATCCTGCTGATTATCCTCAGCCAGTGATAATTTTATTATTCTTAAATAGGCTAGACAGATTAAATGAAATATAATACTTATTAAAATACAGGAAGTCTCATACGTTTTTTGGAATAATTGTAAAAGTCTTTGGTTATCTGCAACATTATCGACTCTTTGTCAACTACTCCCTCATAATTCAGTTCTAGTGAAATGATTGGCAAAACTGATAAGTTATGTTTCTTCATTTTATCTAAAACCTATTTTCTTGATGCGCCTTTTACGATATAGATGTCTTTTTTTATTGGAGATTTGAGCTCCCAATTGGTGATGCTACCCAAAAAATTATCTCCTTCTTCTGATGGCGGTTCTATTTTTTTTAAAAGTTCATCAGCCGTTGCAAAGCCACAGAACCTATTGTTATTACCTATAAATACTGCATGAGTAAAACACTTCAAATAATTAGCTGCTGCTTCTTGATCATATGTATGCTTGATATCTTTGATTACTAGAATTCTAACCTTCTTTGCTTCCCTAATTAGTTTAGGCTTAATAACAGTATCTAATATAGGTTCGTCTTTTTTTCTAAATATGTAGGATCCACTTCAGTTTGTGAAAGACTAACTCCTATTAATTCTGGCTGCTTACTTTCTATGTCTTTCATCACAATCTCAACATTTACAAATTTAAATTGGCTAAACTCTTCCTGAAATTATTAGATAAATAGCAAAAATTAAAACTACAAAAAGAAGGGATTCATTTCTTAATCCAAATATGGAAATTATTACAACGGCTGACGCTAGAAAAAAAGAAAGCTCTGCAATTAGAAGCCGATGCACATTAATAGATTCAATGAGCCTTGACTGCATGTTAATAATTTCAGGTTTTTCTTTCAATTTCAGTTAATGATTTCCAGAGTCCTATTTAAATGAATAAATTATTATTAGTATAAAAAAATTTTTATTATATTTGTGTTTTAATTATATGGAAATTATTCAATAAAATGGAATCCTTAAATTCTGACTATTTAGATTGAGGGTGGCTAAAGTAGCACCTTAATACATCTGCTACAATATTGAATAATATATCGCAAAAGAAACTTAATTGCTGTTATTAAATCAATCAGCAATATCGCCTTTATCATCATGAAAACTTTCTGATTTTTCTATTCTGTAGGAATCACTTTGATTTAATGGACTTGGTAATGTTGATGATGACGAAGGTAATGATAATGCGGGATTGGACGCACAAGAGGTGGCAACACTAGATATAAAATCATTTGTCAATGCTTCTACAAGGTTTTCGCAATTCTTTTCGCCTAAATTCAATATGCGATCCTTATTGAGTTCAAGATACTTGGTAATGTTATTATTATTATCTTTGTGTTGTTCGCCATCAATCACACCAGGTATGTTATAAATTAATTTAACCATTTGTGGATCATCTTTTAATGTCTGAGTTAGCGCCACAAGCGATATTGATATTAGTTTTGTATTGTCGGATAAAACGGCTTTAACATTTTCTTTGACGATCCGATATAGCCTTGAATAACCTTCTCCATTCAATATATTTGCAATCAACTTTTCTATTCTATCCTTTTCAGAAGTGAGCTCCTGTATTTGTTGTTCTTTTCTCATGCATTCCTGTTCACAAGCAAATGCAATCTTATCTAATATTGATATTTTATGTTTCCTAGTCTCTATATCATTTAACAAATGTTGTCTTATATATTGTAACTTATCTACCTCATCTTTTAATTGTTTATAGAGATTTTCCATATAAGGAAGTTTGTGAATAGCAATATCTACAACCTTTGCTACTTGCTCCTTGCTCATGCCCCTTTTCTTTATTAGTTCCTTGTATAACTTCAAAACTACCATATTTTGCCATTTGTCTCTTTGTGTATAATGTTGAGTTTATCTAATCCCCTCATCTTCCAATGCTCTCTGTACAATTTGGTTGCTTCTAGTTCTCTTAGGTTTAATGCAATGGCTACTTCTATGGAGGTCTTGCCTTCGGAAAATAATTTGTAGGCTTTAGAAGATACCTCTTGTTGTTTATACTTCTGTCGTCTGGCTTCTTCTTCCTTTATGATAGCGTGTATATCACGTGGTGATATTTTCTCTATTTGTGCAATTTCAGCATAAGTCTTGTGCTGGTTGAAATATAGATCTATTACCCGCTTTTTTCTGTCTTCTGTGATTTGCAAAATAATATCTTATATTATAAATGCTCTTGATTTAAAAAGGGAACGTTTCTGATACCATCTACTTTCATATATAAATCCGAACTATTTCCTTATTACCATCTACTTTCCTCTTTATAGTAACGCTTCGTAAAGTACTAAGTTTTAGCATGTTTAAGATTTTATAATTATAGAATAGGATCAAACCTCTAGGGAAAAAGTAAACAAAAGTAACGGTAATACCATACAAATCAGAAAATACCTCCACTATGTCCACCATCTCCACTATTGCTTATTTTGTCAAAAGGAGTAAAGATTTGAGCCTATGTTAGTGGAGGTATTGGAAGTTAAGATCTCCAGTGTTTCTTAAGGCATCTCCACCAGCAGAGTTAGTTGACTTAATTGGTGGAGGTATTGACGCATGGTGGAGGTTTATCAAATAGCATTAAAGAATACCACCACCGATTTAGATTAATTTTGAGCACGAAATAGGTAGTGGTGGAGGTAGTGGATGTATATTCTGTAATATCTCAGGAATATGGTGCATTCATTTCAACATCATATCCTGGCTTAAATCCAACAGCCAAAGTGTTATTATTCCTCCAACTATTTACAACAACTTGTTGTGTACCGGCTTTCAGATTTGTGCTATACCTCCATCGACGAACAATTCAATACCTGTGATATAACTGCTGTCATCGGATGCAAGGAAGGCGACGGCTTTTGCAACTTCTTCAGGATTGCCCATTCTCCCCAGCGGTACGGCATTCACGATATCCGTCTTGAACTGCCCGACTTGTTCCTCACTCAATCCTATTCTACTGAATATCGGTGTGGCTATTGGACCAGGACTGACAGCGTTGACACGGATCCTACGGTGTTTCAGATCAACGGTCCATGAACGTGCAAACGATCGTATAGCAGCCTTGGTAGCACCATAAACACTAAAGCCCTCATACGCTTTGGAACCTCCAACCGAAGCAGTTAGAATGATAGAACCACCATCTTGAAACAACGGAAGCGCCTTTTGTACGGTGAACAAAAGCCCTTTAACGTTGATATTGAATATTTTATCAAAATGGGCTTCACTAATTGATCCTAATGGTGCAACTTCACCAATGCCGGCGTTTGAGAAGAGGACATCGATCCGGTCCTTCTGCTGCTTTACCGTCTCGTATAGCCGATCAAGATCTGCTAAATTTGAGACGTCACCCTGAACCCCTGTGACATTTCTACCAATGTGCTTGACTGCTTTATCGAGTTCGCTTTGGCATCGACCGGTAATAAAAACATAGGCACCCTCTTGGACGAACCGCTGTGCCGTGGCAAGGCCTATCCCACTGTTTCCACCCGTGATTACTGCGATTTTTCCATCAAGTCGTTTTGAAATCAATTCAGTTTGAGTCATATGGCTAGTAAAAATAGTTGTGATTATTAATATTGACTCTTAATCTTCATTTTATATTCACAGTTGCTGCAGCTGCAGCAGCCATTGTGTTATCAACTATTTAAGTAGTCAAGATATTCAAGAATTGTTTTGCCACTTCTTCAAGGGCTTGAAAATATTCGTTACTATAGTGATTTTGATATGTTATGATTTGAAGAATATGGTTAACTTTCGTTAACGAAGCCAATAAGTATTACAAAATTCAATAGAAAGATAGATTGTTTATTCCTGTTGAATATTTCCATTTAAAGAAACTGGACAGAACCTGATTATTCATTCTTTTATTATTACTTCATTTACCAATTAAAAATTATGATCCTTTTTATAGACTGTAATTGTATATTAGATAAGGAAGAATTATAATTCCTCTTGAAGTATTTTCTTTGCTATTCTGATACCATCAACATTTTTATCATCATCTTTAAATTTTTCTACGAATTCATTGAGTAAATTTGTTCTTTTTTCTTTAATTCCTGATTTGTCATAATTACGTGCTAGCGTAAGATACGATGAATTAGCCCAATGACCCATCACATTGTCTTTAGCAGTAGACAAAAACTTGTTGGAACTGTCGATATTAGGTTTTCGTATCTTATTCTGTACTAGATCTTTAAAATCCTTTGACAAATGAATGCCTAAAGAGGCATTTGCATATGCTCCTAATACAGTATTAGGATATTTTCAGCTAACTCTGTAATATTCTTTATACCATTTACTAGATGATCTCCCCCTTCAAAAAGCAAGAAAAGAGCTTGTTCTTCTCCTTTGATAAGATTTACTTGCTCTTCTTCCTCTTTATCTTTGGGAGCCCTGACTTTAACCTCTATAATATTGGACTCTATCACTTTAGATGGGTACACTAAACCATGGTATACAGCTTTAATTTTAAATACTCCTGGATCTGGAAAAGTATAACCGTTGCTACCATAGAATATTTTTGCATTTCCATGTATAGATTTACCAGGGTCAAGTTTCATAGTTTTAGGCACTGCATCTACCATGCTATAAGGAATAAACTGAGTAACATTTTCATTCTGTTCTATAACAAATTTCACAAAATCATATTTTGGATCGAACGAATTTATTAAGGAAATTGTTTGGTCAGTATTATTAATTAATGATAGATATGCAATAGCTGGTTGACCAAGTAAATATTCTTCCTTACCCATTTTTAATGTAAATTTAATTTCATTATCCAATTCTATAACCTCACTCTATACGTTCTCGATATGTTTGACTCCATTCACCATGTACTGGATCGCACACACCAAATCTTGAGCCTCCTGGTGCCACTCTGGAAAAATCATGTGTGGAAAGATGAATTTTTTCGAATTTTCCAAATTTAAATCCTATTCCTTTGGGCCAACCAGGATATTTCCTTTCATCTGAAAATGTTCCTTCTGGAACTTCAAATTCTTCTTCAGTTGATTTATGTCTTCTCATTACCCATGTTTGGTTCATTATTGTGAATCTCCTACTTTCATTGTCAGAGTAGCTGGTCGCATCTTCATGTAGCAAATTAAATTGATGTCCTAACTCATGTATCGTTGTACGGAAAAATGCGTATTCATCTGATCTAATCATATCGGCGCCATAAAAAACTGATGTTCCAAGTCTTTGACGTCGGTTAAACATTATTCCAAGTGTTCCTCGGTCAGGTCCAGGATTTTCAGCATCTTGCGGATCATATAAACCGTTAACTATTATCAAATAAGCAGACATATTGTCTCCATTATCCGATCTCAATCTATGATCTAGCATTAGATTATCCAATTCTGGTTCTGAATAAGCACCATCTTGACCACCTACAAGATCAACAATATCAGTTTCTTGAGTTCTTATTACTATTTTTAAATCAGCATCGAGAAATATATTTTCCATACTGTATTGTTTCCCTTCAATATTTATTGTTTTAGGTGGAAATGGTGTGCCTTGAAATTTATCTATTTCTAATAAGGCATTTCTAACCATAAGCCCCCTATGCAGGAGAATACTTAAACTTTATCGTAAATGGGCCGGGTCCTTTGAACTGTTATCGACACAAATTTGTGGCCCAAGAGTTATGAATCAAATTTGATTTGACAAGTGAGGTCCATTTACTTCATTCCGTTCTTAATAAGCGAAATTAGATGAGCATTAGTCCAGGTTCGGTGGAATGCGGGACAGATTTGACTCTATTCTGCCACCCAGGATTCATTTTATTTATAGAAAAGCATTCCGAGAATACAAAGGCTAAGGGCGGAGAAATAAATATCTCAGATATCTCTATAACATCAGTTTTGCAAACCTAGAGAATTTCTTGTTATTCATTAATCTATTGGTAGACTAAATGTAAACGTGGCACCTTTCTTTCCATCTGAGTTATTTTCTGCCCATATCTTTCCACCATGGGCTTCAATAATGCTTTTAGAAATAAACAAGCCTAATCCAGTACCTTCAAAAGACTTTGTAGCAAACTTTGTAAAGAGCCTTGGCAATATTTCAGGATCTATACCAGTACCAGTATCTTTTACACTAACAAGGATGTGATTGTCTTTCTTTTCTATACTAA
>DATFPS010000301.1:0-3182 GCA_035264705.1 Nitrososphaeraceae archaeon
GGTATTAATATAAACCAACTGAAGTTCATAACTACCACCATCTAACCTTTAAATAAGGTATAATTAGATTTGAGCTGTGAAGATAGAAATTGAAATGAATACAGAATTGACTGATGTGTCTCAGATCTTACAAAAGGTCTCTCAAATAGTGGAATCAGTAAAGGGACAAGGATTTACTATAAAAGAGTTAGAAATCGAATCAGACGAAGAAGATTAATGGAGTTGGATCTCTTTATCTTTCGTATTTGATTTGATATTTGCTGATTAAAGTTTAATTCTAGTAAAGCACAGTGTGTCAAGAGCATAGCACGCTCTCTACAATAATATGACATTGTTGTTGATTCATATTATTCTCTACAATATTTTCATCATGGTTCTTTTATTCATCGATTTCTTCCGCATTCACAATAAAAATTCAAGATGCAGGATAACATCCTGACGTCTTTTTGATGTGTCACGAATGTTTTTCCCTAATTATAAAGCTCTATAATCTTGCTTTCTATTTCTGATTTGACTAATATAATTATCTGTGAAAATAGTATGGTTGCAAAATTGACTATACAAATCCAACTCTTGAAAATACCATTATAGATGATATGCCACATTTGGAAAATTAAGATATTATTACTAGTTGATAAAGTAGTAGTTGTTCATTTATGAATATGATTTGTGAATATAACACCATTTCCAAGATCTATTAGGCAGTGCTAACATTGCAGGATGACCGGTCTCTTTAAATGTCTTGTAGCATGCAATCCCTCAGACGAATCGCAACATCCGACATGACCGCATGTCAAACATAGACGGAGTGCCACCCATTCAGTGCCTTCTTTTTCACATTCTTCGCAGCCTGATGTTTTAGGTGAAATGTTCTCATCAACATCTTTAACATGACCGCAAGTTTGCTTCTCTTTCATGTTATTCATAATCAGGGTAACCAATTATATAAAATGCTTAGTCAAGAACCTGGCAATGCATTTCTATAGAGAATAAGAAAAGTATTAATGAATTGGGTACATAAATTGTTTCGTAGCAACTCTTCACTCTATAAATAAGTGTTAGTAACTATTGAAGGCCATTAGGGTAATTGGATTATAGATATATTTACATTGTAGGTTTTTCGAAAATAGGCATAGAGTATACAATAAAAAATGCTATCAAACAAGCTGGAAAAATAGTCAATAAATATACAAAATATTGATTAACTTCGATTGAGATCACGAAAAGCGTCAAATACTCCTCTGAATCTACTGCTTCAACTAAGATTAGGAATAGCCATCTTTACAACTATCCCTCTTAGCAATACTGCTAAGATAATGGAAACATGGACATCCCTATTCCTTGAAAGCTCTGATGGATAGTAGAAAGTATATATTTTAGTCACAAACCCGCCTAGAAAGAACCCAACAGAGTATATTATCAAGATTATTTTCCATAGATATCTGACAACTTTCCAGCTATTGGAGTTATAACGGCCCCTGTAACCAAATATGCTGTAAGAATCCAAGATGACATGCTGTACGAAACTTGGAAATCCTGTATTATGTCTGGGATGGCAGGAATTAACATCGTTTCAGCATACATTGCCATGATAGCTATCGAACTAATAATTACCAGCAGTTTCCAAGCGTAGGTAGATACCTTTATGACTGAAGAAAAAGATGGTGAATAATTTGGATTTTGCGCATTCTCTCTCTTAGAAGGTTTATTTTTTCTGATGGATTTTGCAATTTTTATTTTTCTCTCTCTCCTCTTAACTTGCCTTTGATTTCTTACCTACTATTTCTGATTTGAGGTGTCTAATGCTGTTGCTACAACAAACGAAGTCACCTTGACGTTTGATGTTGCTGATGGGTGATGGCGTTACCTTTACTGTTGTTGAACTATTAACTTCTGCATTATCAAAATTAAGTCTTAGGTTAATCCACATTTTTTCCAAAACCTCCTCCGGATTCTTACTCTTGTCTCAGGGATATTAGCTAAAGCAATATGAAGAATCCTGATAGCACAATCAATGGTTTTGTCCCATAAAGTATCCTCTTTTTGCGTTCGATAAATCGTATTGTTCCTTCTGTCATTTTGGTATACTGTTGTTTCCACCAATCCGTCTGATTCCAACCTATCAATTATAGGTATAAGAGCTGAAGCTTCTAATCCCAATTTATCAGCGATCTCTTTCTGTGTTAGACCGTCTTGGTTTTTTTTGAGCGTGATGAGAACTCTCCACTGGCCTAAAATGATAGCAACATTCTTACATAACTCTGAATCCAGTGCCTTTGCCAAAGCCCTTGCAGTTCTGTTTATGGCAAAGCCAGCATTATTTTGACAATCGAAACTAGTCGTCTTTTAAACACAAAAAATTAGCATATAAATAATTAGATATAAAGCTTTGGGGTTAGTAAAAGGTTAATGAAGAGGAAGTCCATAATAAATGTACCCATATTAGCAGTGATTTTACTTTGGAAACTGTTGAATTCACATCAGAATCTTTACTTTTCTTAAAACCAATTATTGAAATAATGCTAAACGCGTGTTTCAAGTCCCTCTGCACATGACTCGAGTATCCATGAATCTATCACTATATACACTCTTTTTTAGTGGATTTATGAAGTGTAGATGGTGTGTTTTCTCATTCTATAATTTTTTGGAGATAGCAATTTGAATTTTTTCTGCTATTTCTTTTGCCGCCCTTTTTATGCCTTCTGGATCTTTATTTCCAATTTCTTCCGATATTAAATCATACTCCCATTTGTTTTCTGCCCTTTTAATAGATCCCGCAGCATCTTCACCATTTATTTTGAACTTTTTCATTATTGCAATGTGTGAAAAAGTCTCTCCAATGATGGCCCCGTGAAAATGCAGTGTATTAGCAGGTATGCATACTGTATCTCCCTCTTTTTCAAAAAGTATCAAATCGTTATCATCAATTTCAAATTTAGTTATACTAGTTCCATGTATTAATCCAACAACTCCTTTTCCATTTGTGGCTATAAGTATTTGATCGGATTCATGGTAATGTAATGTGGTTAAAGCACCATTTTGAAATATTACATGATACATTTCCTGTTCTGCAGAATTATCTTCACCTAAAATTTCTCTTATTACGACATTTCCAGTAAAATAGGTCTCATTTATTTTTTTCTCTTTAGCCGTATGTATATTTTCCTTTTGCATAGACTTTT
>DATFPS010000302.1:0-6070 GCA_035264705.1 Nitrososphaeraceae archaeon
TAGTATTTCTTTTCCTCTCACTTCTACATGTTTCATTTGTCTGTTGGCAATTTCATTTGTCTTGGCAACTTCTAGATATTCCTCATCTGTATTGCTCATTGTCTAAAGGATAATTATAAGATATTATTATTATTTATATTCACCTACAAATTTGCCTCAAATTCATTTTATATTTTGCTAATATACTATGTCAATAAAAAGAAAAAATAAATAAACAAAGCAACATGTCCCGTATATATGCAGGGAACTAATCTACAGAACAATGAAAAGATCTGCTAAAACCCGTCCATGATGGAAATAATAATGGTTAAACGATTTTTTTATCTTATCGAATTCGAATCTTTATTTACATCCATTATATTTCTAGTGCAGTTATGAGGATGAGGATAAGATAGTTAATTTCTTAAAGTCTCTGACTGGATCTGAAAGCCAGCCAAAAAGATCTTCCAGAACTGTTTGTTCCATTGGTCCAAAAGCAGTCAACCATTGAGACGAAGCATAGAACACATGGCCGAGGTCCGGATATGTTATCAATGTATGATCAGGATGTTTTACTTCTGTCAGTTCCTGCTGTAAAAGAAATGCTTGCTGTATTGGGGTTTGTGAGTCATTCTTTCCTTGCTGTATTAAAATAGATATGTCCTGAGGAACTTTACCTATGGTCTCCAAAGTAGGTATCAAAGAGTAATATGATGTTATCCAAATAGGACATGCGCCGTTTTTCCCAGTACACTTCTCACCTGGTGTCACAACTGATAATGATTTTACATTCTCTATTAACCTGGGTTTGAGTTCGTCATTAATACTTATGAACCTGTCTTTATTTATATCATATTGGGGATGTAGTTGCTGTTCTGCAGTACCATTGACATTAGTAATGTTTTGAGTAAGAAGCAGAGTCAGATTTCGTGGTTGGAGCATAGAGCTGAAAACAGGATTTTCAGACGCTTCTTGTACTGATAGCAATCCATTATGACTATGATCTAGAACCTGTTGAGAGTACAGTACAGGTAGTGTAACTCCCTGGAAGTATCCTAATTCACGCATGTTCTGTGCTACTGCTCCCATCAGCACAATGTTATCTACTTTATCCGGATTGTCGATTGCAACTCTTGGGATTATCATTGTACCCTCGCTATGTCCAATTAGTGTTACATGGTTAGCATCAACTTCTGATTGCTGTATAAGAACATTTAGGGCCTTCTCTGCATCCTGTTTTAGATCGTTAAATGTTACATTTCCCCATACATTGGTATCTAATATCGTAAAATTGGAAGTAACACCCCGTTTATCATACTGTAATACTGCAAATCCTCTTTCTGAAAGGTATTCAGCTATTTGAAAGAATGGTCTAGCAGGTGGATATATTTTTGAGCCTGTTTCATTATCAATACAAACGTAGCCCACAGTTTCGTTCATATCCACAGGTCCAGAGCCAGGTACAAGAAGAACAGCTGGGAATGGACCGTCACCAATTGCAGGAAGATTTAGCCTAGCATTAGTCTTTAAACCATCACCCAAATCTATAACCATATTTCTATATTTTGTTGTCTGCAAGTCTGATTGAGCATGAACTGTAAAAATACTCCCATCAACATAAAATAAGAAAGATATAGAATAAACAGAAATGACTATAGCTGCTATTATTTTTACTGACAACAAAAAAACATACATCAGGCTAATACGATAATGAGTATATAAGGATGCCGCAAATACTCAGTGAAATTAACTTTCAGTAAACAATGACCAATAATCAGTGAATATAATGGTATCTAATATAACAGAATGTTTATAGTAGATGATGAATCTGATACTTGTTTAGCATTAGAGAAGATTTTAGAAGAGAATGGATTTAAAGTAGATAAATTTACTGATTCTTTTTTGGCATTGAAGAATTTCAAAGCTGATTTCTATGGCATGCTAATTTTAGATATTAAAATGGCAAAAATGAATGGCTTTGAATTATATTTAGAAATAAAAGGATAGTTAGTAAAGTAAAGGTAATGTTTTGACAGGTGTCAGCGAATACCAGCAATATGAAGCCTTTAGAAAAGAAGTGTTTCCTAAATTAGGTGAAAGACACTTTGTTTCAAAACCAATTGAAAAAGAAGACCTATTAAAAAGAGTAAATGGTATATTAAGTTTAAACTAAGTAAAATATAATCGCAGAGTGTTATATACACGAAAAAGAAGCAGCATCAAAGGACAACTGTGAAATTATGATGATGGAAAGATATATCCAACCTAGAGCCTATCGCAAAATAGATAAACATTTTGCTTGAAAATCCGCTGTTTACACATGCGGCTTACAAGACAGTAAAACATCTTCAGACTATCAGAAAAATCCCGATGAGTTATGGGATGGAGTCAGACTGATATTTCCACCAGAAAAACCAAATAAGACTATAGGGCGTCCAATCGTTAAACTGCGCAGCTTTGCCAGAAGATCACTATAATTATATTGACTAAATATAGTCAAAAGAGATAAAACTTATCCGATTAACTTTCGAAGACATGTGGCTTTCCCTATAAGACTACTTTGATAG
Organism: Nitrososphaeraceae archaeon; assembly: GCA_035264705.1. Classification (GTDB taxonomy): domain Archaea; phylum Thermoproteota; class Nitrososphaeria; order Nitrososphaerales; family Nitrososphaeraceae; genus JAJNBK01. Next base: position 2,547 of record DATFPS010000302.1, read on the forward strand.
GCTAAGACATAGCCCTGTGGTTTTCCCATGCTGCTCTAAGCTCATACTCCCCACCTTTGAAGAGATGGTTAACCTACTGCATAGAGCACCATACATTATTTCTGAAGCGAAAGCAAGCCTTTACTTGCAATCGTGGCCAAAATAATGTATCAGTCTGCTTTTTCGGTTAATCGGTTAATGGTATTAACGCATTACAAAGGAATAAACCTTTCGATTAAATTATTAGACGATTTGTTTAATTTTGTTTGTTTATATATAATGGAAAGAAACACTTTACTAAATACTCTTGTCTTGTGTTATATTAAAGGGTAGTATCATTGAAGATGTCCCTTCTTTTCTTCTTCCTATAAGCTATATACTATCGACTTGGTGGTTGTCAAGCCTATGACTATGAGATTATTCCAAAACCGACTGTTGTAAATAGAAAGTGAAAGACTTTTGGTTTATTATTCTTCGTCCTTCCCTATGAATCTTATAACTCATCATACACATACTAAGTTTTATCAGTAGTTCTTATCGTCTTCTTAAGACTTTCATACCATCCATAAACATCCAATATTTTATCTGTGTACCTTTAAACGAAAAACGCAACGTTTAATCAATTACATCCTACAATAATCTGAGTTGCAAAATAGAGACAAATCTGTCTTACACTCCAACTCATATGATAATCTTGACTCTTATTTTAATAAGAAAACCTTATTTGTTATGTACATTTATCTTCTAAGAAGCATGAATCCTAAGAAAAGAATATGAACTGAGGGTTCGAATTCGACCGGCCCATTTTGATAAGGAAGTCTCTAAATTACTTATTATTCTCACGATCTTCTTCGAAATCATCATTTAGCCTCTTTAGGAATAAAAGTCAGTATAGGCTGATGACAATCCACAGGATCTAAGGATCCTCTGAAAATATCAGCAGCACTCCAAAATAGATATTAGGAAATTCACAGGCCATCCAAATAGGAAAAGGGTCTCAATATAATCTTGATAGCCTTTATCATAAATTGAAAGAAAATGAGTTGAACCCCTTTACCACATGGGATATAATCCCACCGAGCCCGCTTCACTAGTGTATCGTTTTATAGGATTACAATATTATAAATATCATAAATGTCTACTCAGCTGCTACCCCCATTCATAAGTCAGCATAAGAGATCCTTATTTTATTTTATCTAGGTAATTAACGTGGTTGTTTTTGTACTGTTGACTCTTTCCAATGTCGTAACAACTTTTTGATAATGTCATCCATAGTTTCTTCATAGGATCCAATCTTCATGAGCTCGCGATGCGTCTCGTCACTAATTCTTAATGTCTTCATATTATTATTAAACACGTGAATACATTCATCATCACTATATATCTGTTATTCAATTTACGCAATATATATATAGTATATTTGATATACTAATAGTAACAAAATGAACAGCAAACAAGTAGTGGCAACAAATCGTACAATAAAACAAATGTTCAAAAAATGCCAGGATTTTGAGCATATGTTGCTTACCGCTGATCTTGACCTTGCCCTTGACGATAAGTATCTTGAACTAGACAAGATTACAAAAAGAGTAGGAAGATTAGCAAGAAGAGTAACTGCTAGTGTTGCGGCAACAGCAACAACAACGACGACTAAAAAAGAACGATATACAGAATAGACAAGGTACACTTCATTAAATATGATTGGCTTTTATGTTTATTTCTCTATACCTTTGGGCTATCCTTAGCCGCCCAAGCCTACAAATTCTTTTCTGAAAAGAAGAGTACAGTAGAAGTTGCCATCGCACTAAACCTAAAAGAGTCAGAGGCAACTAAATTCTGCAAAGACTATTGGAAGCTAAAGCTCCCTTTGTGCTGCAATTCGTTACTTTATACTGGTAACAATATAATTAGTGAATATTATATGAACCCATTTATTCCTAGGGTTCAAGCAGATAAGAACCTGTGTGTAGTTATTAGACAGTATTAGCTATCATTCCAACGATTGATTAACAGATCTATGACATTCAGGTTTTTCATAGTCATTATTAGCAAAAGGTTGAGTCTGAAGTAATAATAGTAGATGGTTCAGTATAGTATATGAAATAAATTCGTCTTAAATAATCGATTTGGGGAGTATTTTCAAAGTTAAGCAAATAATCATATAACAAATAAATAATATTAATATAAAGCAAGACATAGAATGGCAATCAACAAGGAGACAAAGAGCCTTGGTATGCCTTGGGAAAAAGAGTATGGATACTCCCAGGCGGTGAAAGTTGGGGACACTATCTATCTATCTGGTCAGGTAAGTCATGATGACAGGGGCAATATCGTCGGTCTCAGAGATATGGAGGCTCAGATGCGGCAGGCATATGCCAACATCCAGAAGCTGCTCGCACAGTATGGGGCAACGATAGACAATATAGTAGATGAAGTACTCTTCGTGACAGATATGGACGCAGCCTTTGCAGCTGCAGTCAAGTGCAGGCCAGAGATCTTTTCCGGTACTCCTGTTGTGGCAAGTACCATTGTGCAAATTCAACGTCTTGCGTTCCCTGAGCTCATGATCGAGATTAGGTGTGTAGCCAAGTTGAAACCCTCTTTGTAAAGTGAAAGGTAGGTGTGGATAAGTTGGGTATTATTAATGGCCGTTATAGCTCATGTAATAGTAGCAATAGTGATCATAATAAAAGATGGAAGACAGAGAGCAAAGGTGATAACCAGTAAATGAATCATTAAGAATGAACTCTGAATTATATAATTTTCTAATACATGATAATTCAAATAATACTAATATCATCTATGGATCTAACTATCATTCGTTAATGTTGTCAGAAAGATAGCAACGACAACAATCATTTAATGATAGTTATACTGCTTTGATATTAGAAGAGGCTGAAAAGCTTTACAATAAGTTAACAACAGAATTGAATTAGAGTATAGCAGCAACTGCAACTATTAAGGAATCATCATTACCGTTACCAACAAATAATAACAACAGAAACTAACTCATGAGGTTGACAATGTATGTTAAGCAGAAGAAGCTAGATACAATCAAACAGAAATTCATAAATTCCAAGATCTTCTTGTTTCGCTGTATTATCCTCCTCCTCAAGTTTGGTATGATGGCATAATGATTAAATTTCCTCTCTTTAAAAGCTTCAATTGTTTCTAGCCTCAATGTTTCCTTTCCATGACATTTAGGACATTATACTCAAATATTAATACTAGAGAGTGATTGTATGTATGCGTGTATGATATATGTATGTGTTATGCAGTAATTGTGATGATGCTTAGCAAATAAACAAGCAGCAGATCTGGGAACACCTGAATCATCTGTACTGCTGTTATTCTCTATCTTTTGGATATATCAATTTAGATTTATCTTGATATTCTTTAGGCCTATGCTAATACTCAGGATATGCCTCCTCATTTAATTTCTCTACAGATTCTCCTGTAGGCAATGGAGCATTTTTGTTGACATGGAATTTGAATATCTCTGGAAAATCCATATCTAAAATTACATTTCTACCCGCTGCAATAAT
>DATFPS010000303.1:0-2179 GCA_035264705.1 Nitrososphaeraceae archaeon
CTTGCTTTCATATTGAAAATGATCAAATACTTGGAGTTAAGACAGAAGGAATAGTATAGAGAATCCCAAATCTAGATTGGAGAGTCTTACTAAAGGCTAGTTAATTAACCTTAATGTGAATCTGTTAAAATTTTCTGAGAACGTATATAGATTATATAATCATACAATTGAAATTTTAGCCTATAGAAATAATTCTAGCAACAACTTGGGCTTTTGTTGAATCATCTGTTGTTGAGATTCAATTGATGTTTCATGTTGTATCTGGCATGTTTGTTCAGATATGCATTGGATTCTTCCCGACGAAGTTTATAAGTGATAAGGAGTAGTTTTGAATCCAGGCTTGTTTGATTCATAGTCTCCACATTTCGAATAAATCCATCTAGTCATTGCTCATCTATGTAATGATAGATTTTAGAACTGCATTCATGGGAACAGCAGTTATTCATTTGTGTTCATGACATGAATCCAATCTTTTGAGGTATCATGGATCTTATGAATCGATTGTGTGACTTTTCTTGCTCCAAAGAACATAAAACTTAGCATTTTGCATTTTATCACGATATAATTTGTGCTTTCTTTTCCATATAAAATGCAAAACAAAGATCATGTCTTTATACATAAAAGGCAAGTAATACAATGGTAATTAAATAAAGGAATCATCTCAAGAACAGAGAGATATAATATATGCCATATAGAAGCTAACTAATTTTAGATAATGAAAGACAATCTTTTCTTCTTTATCATCCTTTTGCATCATCTAAAGTAAAAAGGATTATTATATATAATCTATAAATGCCATTAAAATTATGGACCAAATTTTACTATCATACTTTCAATTGATACCAAAGTCAACTGAATTATTTAATAATAGTATTCAGTTATTCAATCATTATAATTCAATCTATTTTAGAACATTTCAACAGGTCTTAAAGAAGAATGAACAAGAAGAAGGTGATGCTAGCAACGAGTTAGACAATATTGAGAATTTCTATAATGCATGGTTAAAAATCATGGATAGAGAATTAGATAAAGAACTAAAATCCACGTCTTTTACATCTTCGCTCTCTGAATATATTGATTCTGTTACTGATTTGCACTCACTCTACAGAAGAATAGGATTTCCTGTAGATTATATTGACTGGATGTTCAATTCTTATATGCATAACATGATGTCTTTAGCAACATCGTCGATATTAAAGGACTCTAAACTGTCTCCACATGATATAATTTATTTGAAAGGAAAGACTAGACTATTACACTATCATGGTATTAGAGAAAAAGAAGAAGAGAAGAAAGAAAATTCTAAACCCCTGCTTATAATTTATGCTCCAATCAACCGGTTTCATATTATGGATTTAAATCCTAAAAGAAGTGTTGTTAGGAACTTGCTATCAAAGGGTTTGGATGTCTATCTATTAGATTTAGGGTATCCAACTAAAGAAGATGACAAATTATCTTTAAAAGATTATGTTGATTATGTTAAAGATGCAGTTCAAACAATATTGAAAAAAGAAAAAGAAGAACAGCAAGTACAGAGACAGGAAAATAAAAAAATATCAATTCTAGGATATTGTTGGGGAGGCATACTTGCACTCATTTATACAGCCTTAGAAGCTACAAATACCACCCAAAATAACGATGACAATACTGTTAAAAATTTAGCTCTAATGGCTACACCAGTAGATTTCAATAAGGAAAACACCATTCTCGCAAATTGGTCTAGAGCAGTCAATATAGATAAGATGATGGATGAATTTGGTAATATGAATGGACAAATCCTTGATCTTGCATTTGCTATGCGCAATCCTCCAAGATATACGTTTGATAAATACTTTAAATTATTCAAAAAGTTATATGATAAAGAATTTGTTGATACTTTTATTGATGTTGAAAGATGGCTTTATGATACTCCGCCGGTTCCTGGAAATCTGCATCGTCAGATCATAAACAACTGTTATAAAGATAATTTACTTATTACAAATAAAATGAAAATTGATGATAGTCATATAGACCTTAGAAACATAACTATTCCCATATTGATGATAGACGCAGAAAAGGATGACCTGGTTACTACAGAATCAGCCATAGCAGTAAGCGATTATGTATCCAGCAACGAAAAAGATTTCCTTAAAAGTCCTGGCGGTCATGTAGCTCTATGCATTAGTGATAATGCACATGA
>DATFPS010000304.1:0-4939 GCA_035264705.1 Nitrososphaeraceae archaeon
ATAAAAGTAATAATCTAAGAGGATTAATATCCCATGCATCTAATTAAATTACGATATGGTAATCTCCCTTAACGAAGTATTTATGCTTTAATTAATATCCAGAAATAATAAACATAGAAGCTAAAGAAACTAAGATTTGTATGAAAGGATAAAAAGGTGAATACTTATGGCATTTGTGGTGTATCTAGTACAATGAGAGTCTAGACATAAAACCATGACAATAGCAACATTTGAACAATTAGGATTAAGTAAAGAAATAGTCAAAGCACTTAAGGAAATTGGATTTGAAATACCTTTTCCTATTCAGGAAGAGGCTATACCCCTTATTTTAAAGGGTTCAGATATAGTAGGTCAAGCACATACAGGTACTGGCAAGACTGCTGCTTTTTCTCTCCCACTATTACAAAAGATTAGTCGAAATGGTCCAATTCAAGCACTAATGCTTGTTCCAACAAGAGAGCTGGCAGTACAGGTAACAAATGAGATTAATAAATTTGGAAAATATACTGGCATTAGAACTGTTGCCATATATGGAGGACAAAGCATTGGTCTTCAACATGATCAGTTAAGAAGACATGTACAGATAGTAGTTGCTACTCCTGGTAGATTGATTGATCACATAAAGCAAGAGTCAATAGACTTGAATAAAGTAAATTTTGTAGTTTTAGACGAAGCCGATAGAATGCTTGATATGGGATTCATTGATGATATAAAGTTTATACTGTTTTACATAAAGGAAGAAAACAGGCAAACTTGTCTATTTTCAGCTACTATGCCTCCTCCAATATTAAGACTAGCACAAGAATATATGAAAAAGGATACTAAAGAAGTACGATTAAACGAACAAGAATTAAGCCTTGATACTATAGAGCAATCATATCTTATAGTCCCTGAGAAAGAAAAATTCAGACATCTTTGTAATTTTATTAAGAATGAAAATACAGATAAAGAACAAACAATTGTTTTTGCTGCTACCAAACAAAGAACACAAAGACTTGCACGTGAACTAGAAGATGAAGGATTCAGATTAGTTACAATTCATGGTGATCTTTCACAAAAAGAAAGAAATGTTGCAATGAGCAGATTTAGGAAAGGCCTTGATAATGTATTGGTAGCAACTGATATTGCTGCAAGAGGTATCGATGTTCCAGCAGTGGGTCATGTAATCAATTACGACGTACCTTATGAACCTATGATTTACTTCCATAGAATTGGAAGAACTGCTAGAGCTGGTGCTACTGGTAAAGCTATATCTTTAGTAATACCACAGAGAATACAAGACTTTGAAAGAATTCTGAGAAACACCAAACAACCAATACGGAAACTTAATGATGAAATGGGAATATCCATCCCGATTGCTCAACAGGGATCATATGGCAGAGACAGAAAGTTCAGAAGACACCGCGGACAAAGATATAATGGAAATAGACGCCAAAGTGGCACTAGCATCAGTAGGTATAGCCAAAGTAGAAGTCATAAATATGAAAAACTAAGGCATAAGGGTAGTAGCAAACATGATAAAAAATTTTAACAAAATACTTGGTGTCACTAAAATAAAATAGAATGATAAATAAAAAAAAATTATATATATAAATTCAGAATCAATACAATAAGGTAATTGTAGTGGTTGAAGATGATAAGTCCATTACAGTCCTCAATGCTTTGGTTCTTATATTTTGGTATAATACAAAGCTATTGAATCTATCTATCCATTGTCACATATCTTCATAATTCTATATTCTGATATTATAGTTAAATAATAGATGATTGCACAAACGAATTTCCTATTGGCACTTTGGTAATCATCCAGTGAAGATTTCCACTTTCAGATTCGTAGAATTTTGCTTTTATATATATGATGCATAATAAGATCTGTCAAGTTTAGTAAGACAATGCATACAAATTAATGATTTAGTCGAGGCCGGAAACATAACAATAATGTACGGCTTTATAGGAGCATTTAACTGATTGGGTTGCGTATATATATATTTGGTATAAAGACATATGAACAATACTGAAGAAAAGAAAAATAATCAACAAAAAATTACAACTGGTAATTCAAATGCAGAATACGTCTACATAATTGAGAATCAAGAGGTTTGGTTTATAGATTATATTGTAGGAATTGCATTTAAAACTCCTGTAGACTTTAGGACTATAAACAGATATGGTATCGGCCTACTAGAATCAGGAAGGTCATATACTGAACTTTATGATATTAAAGATTTTCAAGATTATATGGAAGAGAAGGTCGGCCAAGAAATTGATATAGAGTCATCAATAGATCCTATAACAAATTTAGAGAAGGATGATAGAAGGATAATATTCCATACGTATAAAAAAGTATCAATGGCACCAGGTAAAGAAGTCCGCTTATAATTCTTCAATAAGCAACAGCAGTAGCAGAGAAGACAACATTATATATATACAATAGATATATAGTATACTGAATACATGAAACTTCAATGTCTAAAAATAGTTTTATTTTCTTAACGATATTATCATGTGGTATTTTAGTATCACTCATTGTTTCAAATGGCAGTTTTACTTTTCTTGAATTTTCAAACGCAGCAGGGCAACAACAACAACAGCAGCAGATGATACCATCATCATCAACCCCGGCAGCATCTACACCACTGCCATCAGCTCAACAAACAGAAAAGCAAATACAACAACAAGAATCGACATGGACAACAACCGGAGCAAATTTGAATATACCACGGTCAGAGATCACAAGTGCTATTCTAGATGGAAAGATCTATGTTATTGGAGGTTTAAACGCTACCGGTAAAAACATAGCTGTTGTGGAAGTATATGATCCGGATACAAATAAGTGGAGTAATAATACTGCATCTCCATTACCAGAACAAAGAGATCATGCTGCTGCAGCTGCTTATAATGGAAAATTGTATGTAGTTGGTGGCTATGATAATATGAGAAACCCTTCTAACAAATTATTCATTTATGATTTAGCCACTAACAAATGGCAAGAAGGAAAACCTATGCCAACAGCCAGAGGTGCTTTAACTGCTGCTTTTATCAATGGAACGCTGTATGCAATAGGTGGCAATTCTACCGTACCACTCAACACAAGTGAAGCATACAACCCTCAAAATAATACATGGATACAAAAGGCTCCTATGCCAACTGCGAGACACCATCATGCATCCGCAGTAGTTGATGGAAAACTATATGTTTTTGGAGGAAGGCAGCTTGATAACTCGACCAAATCATTTATCATAACTCTTGATAAAAATGAAATGTATGATTCAAAGAAAAATACCTGGATAACACTTGAACCAATGCCATCAAAAAGAGGAGGATTGACAGCAGCTAATTCTTCTGATGGTCAAATTTATGTAATTGGAGGAGAACTTCCTCCAGGAAGTAATGAGACTATTAGGATGTTCTATAACAATGAAAAATATGATCCAAAAAGCAATAACTGGACATCTCAGCCGCCAATGCTGACTGCACGTCATGGGTTGGCAGCTGAAACAATTGGCGATAAAATCTATGTTATTGCGGGTGGAATAAAACCTGGTTTGAGTGTAAGTAATCTGAATGAAATATTTCAAATTAAAGGGCATTGATTACTATAATAAGGAATCACTTCAATAATATGATATTAGTAATTAAATATAGAATAGACATGTAGACTATTATATCAATCAAACATCTTTCCACCTTTGGTATGCATCGTAGACTTCTTCATTGGTAGGTGTGCTTTGACTTGCTTTTCTAGCAAATTTTAAGACCCGCCTATTATTTTGAACTCCATATTTGTTCATAACTATGCGTATAAATTTCTATGATATTGCCTAACGGGTCTTCACAATAAACTATTTTATATGGCTTGCCAGGAAATAGATTCCGTATCTTCATTGCTTTCCGCCCTTTTCAGCTATTCTTTTCGTTAATTCTTCTATGTTAGGATTGGTTATGCCAATATGGAAAAATCCTGTTTTCCAATATTCAAAATTGTTTTCTCGCTGCTCCTCTTCTTTTGGATCTACAAATTCAAATATCTCAAAGCCGACTTGATTTGCAAAGCTCATATGTACTAATCGTAATTTCTTAATTGATGCCCCGAAAATATCTTTTAAAATCATACCGAGATGGGAATTGTCAGCACTGCCTTCCACAGGTTCAGTCACTATATTAAAACCTAATACTTCATGATACCATCTTACAGCTTTATTTAAATCAGGTACACCAACTCTATATGATTAGAAGGACTCGGAGAAGCTGGTGGCGATGATGCTTCTGTTATATTATCCATTGTTTTTTATGCCTACAAAGATTTATATTTATATCTTTTAGATGCAGAACCTAACTTTAAATAAATACAAAAAGATTTACCTTGAACAATAAAAAATGACAAAACCTTACAACCTTTGCCTGTTTTTAAGACGAATTTTTCAAAATCTTGCAGTCTAAGAACCCTGCATGACACTTTGACATAAACATGAAAGGATTATGTCACTTTTATTTGGTCACCACAATTTTCCTCAACACACTCTGCAACGACATGAATGGTTCTTCTATTCTCCCCACTAGCCACGCCGATATCGCTGATGACGATGTAACCGCTAAGAGGAATGCTATAACAAGGCTGGCCTCCTTCTCCGTACTCACATATATATATATAGATAATCTAAGATGACTTTTATATCTAAATTAATAGATTAAAGTATCGTTTTGTTTCTGTACCATGTAGTGTTAAAGTGATCAAATGAAAATGTTTTATGAAGGTTTCTTGTTTACTGTTTTTAATACCTTACCAATTTAGTCAACCAGTTAGATAAACGATGATCATCTCCTTTTAAATATCACCTTCTCTACATCGGTCTATGCTGAACGATTGTTACAAGTATGCTGCTGTAATCAATGCAAAGGGTGAACCTTTTCCAGCATAACCATTGATTATGGCCTTGTT
>DATFPS010000305.1:0-3882 GCA_035264705.1 Nitrososphaeraceae archaeon
ATGCATTGGAAACCCTGGACCAGCGAAATTATTTGGTACGCGTAAAGTAATACAATTAACTGGTGATGTTGACCGTGAGACTGGCCAAATGACAATAAATCAGACAGGAAAGAAGTTTGGAATATATGGAACAGACTTGGGCGTATCTTTTCTTCATGATGGCAAGCTTTATTTTTTATTTGGCGACACTACCAGAAGAGGACCAGATGATGGACTTCCTCAATCAGCTATGCCTGCAGCCCCTTATAATGAAGATGAGACTGACTATGATAGTATAGCTTATACTACCAGCGATCGTGCATATGATGGAATCAATCTTATATTTAATTCTGATTTTCCGCGTGTAGATGATATCTCCCAACTGACTGCAGAACATCCGATAGAAGGTGTTAGTATAGGCAATGATATGTATGTTTTTTTTACTACTGACTTGATGGAAGAAGGAAGGATATTACCTAGGCGAACGGTCTTGGCAAGATCTATTGATGGTGGATATAATTTTGGTAACTCACTATATACTTTCTCCAAAGATAAATTCATTCATGTTTCTATTCAAATAATTAATAATGAGAATATTCAGGGATTACCAGATCCAATGGGCAAAGGGTTATTGATCTGGGGAAGTGGTTTATATCGCAAAAGTGATGCTTATTTAGCATATATGCCATTAGATGAGATTACAAACAGGTCATCACTTCGTTTCTTTGCAGGCTTTGACCCAGGTTCATCTATGCCTATCTGGGAATCCAATGAATCTATGGCTAAACCTTTATTTTCAGCTGGATGTATCGGTGAACTCTCAATTAGATGGAATTATTACCTTGAAAAATGGATTATGCTTTATAATTGCAATTTATGCAATACAAGGGGTGTTATTATTCGTTTAGCAGATAAGCCATGGGGTCCTTGGTCTACTCCAAAGATAGTTTTTGATCCTGCTGATGGTTATGGACGTTTTATACATCAACCAGGGCATGATAGCCTTTATGATCGAGATCGAGATCGAGATCTTCCTTCTGATTTGGGTTACGAATATGGTCCATATCAAATGACTCCTTACGCTACAGGTATTAAAGGACGTTATACTAAAATATACTTTACACTGTCTACTTGGAATCCCTATCAGGTAATACAAATGTCTGCGATTATTACTGGCGAAGAGGAAGAAAAGAACCCTCGGCCCTATGCTGATAATATGAATGATAGAAATGATAGAAAATATGCATATGTATCTGTCTTATTGGCACATTTAGCAAAAATAAAAAATATAAGTTTAGGAAATTCCATTCAAAATAGCACCTATATTGGAGATCATATTGAATGGGCACAATTTCATTCCCATCTAAAATTGCGCTCTGAACTCAAGACTAAATTTCTACAATTAATTAACAATTTAGTATCTGATAGAGATAAAGCTGATGCGTATACAGCTATGAATGCAGCTATTGTCAAATTAGGATATGATTATCGTAGCTTTAATAATAGTGTCAATGACAGTGTTTATGTAAAATGGGCATTAAATGCTGTACATTCTGGTCATAAGGAATGGCTTATTGATGAGATAAATGAAAAAATAGATCATGAGCATTTTCTACAGAATAACGATTATCTATGTTGTGCATATGACTCAGATGATTCAAATGAATTCAAGTATGCCCGGGTGAGTCTTCTTGAAGCTAAACTTGCAGATAATGTTGGAATGAAATGGGATCTTCCTTTTCAGGGGTTATTGGATTGTAATTCGCATATTACGTGGGCTAGATTTAGATCAGTAGAAGAAATGCGTGAAGATCTTGCATACAAATTTAACCAAATAATATACAAATTCACTTCTCCAAATCAAATAGCTAAAGTCTATGAAGAAATAACCAAAGTAATACTAGAACTTACGGACAATGTTTCTGATTTTAGGGAGTATTCAAGTCATTACGATTGGGCTTTATCTATGATAAATAACAATAAGCAGGAGATAATTATAAGTGAAATATCGAAATTAATCAACAATGAGCGTTTCCTTACTTCTGTTCCTACCAATAGATGATTGCTTCTGTTAGAATTGCAGAAGAGTCCTGACACCATGGTCAATAAATTTTGACATTTTGTTGCAAAATGAAGAAAAGTTCGTTTTATTAATTCATCAGCTATAAACTTTATGAGAATCTGAAAGTAATTGCGGACTTCTGCTGAGAGTTGCCATAATATGTTGTCATCATCTAAAAGCCTATCCCCCTCCCTAAAGAGCCCTTTTTTATAAATAGCAGAATGAAATAGCAAAGGATGACATGGTTAATACATTAAAAAATAAACAAGTTTATCATAATATTTTATTTAAAAATAAAAATATACTTTCAAATAGGACTAAGGAGGAGAATTATAAAGTCATTGACCTTGATCCAAATGAGCTGATAGTCTTTGAATATGATTCAAGGGAGAAAAAATATGATATTAAAAATACTGCAAATAATCGCCATAATAATATCATTTTAATAGTTCCTATGCAATAGAGTTATTTCATTGTCACTCCAGTTGTTAAACTATAATGTTGGGTAATAATATCATGCTAGATAACACAAAAGAAAGACCACTGGCAGACTCATCAACTAGATCGATATCATGTATTTTAAATCTAAAATTTCCTTTCAAGCTTACAAAGGATCAATATGCAGCAGTTGAGGCGTGGGTTTCTAATAAATGCATAGGATCAATAATATACAGCACCGGGACAGGAAAAACAGAGATAGCATTTGAATGTGCAAGAAGGAGAGCAGAAGAAAAGCTACATCATAGCAATGTAAGCCATAGCAGTCTTGATAATAATGATTCCACTTGTCATTATAATAGCATGATACCATCTTTACTCTGTTTGGTTCCGCGAATTGTTCTAGTCGAGCAAAATTTCAAAAGGTTACTGTCTTATCATATACCTAAAGAATCCATAGGCGTATATTTTGGAGAACGTAAAGAAATAAGAGAAATAACAATAAGCACCTATCAGAGTATAATTAACAATTTAGGATTAATTCATAATTCTGATATGATAATATTTGATGAAATGCATCTATTGACCGATTCAGCAATAACTTTAAGAAAGATATTTGATGTTCTACGAGAAGAAGGTAATTCTGCTAATAAAAAAGCATTACTGGGATTAACTGCAACAATAGATGAACAACATCCTAACTACAATACAGTTGTCTCTTTACTTCCACCAGTCAAAAAATATATGATAAGAGAGGCAGTAGAAGATGGGAGGCTTGCAAAACCAATAGTAATACCAATAAAGGTTAAACTAACATTTGAGGAGAAAAAGCGCTATGATGACTACTCTACGAAGATCAGGAATATTTCTGATGAGTTGAATGTATCTGATCCACAACTAATATCTTCTGTATTGAGAAAAGGGGGCTTATCCGCCAGATTGGCAAGGTCATGGTTTGAAAATGTAAGAAATAGAAAAAATCTGATTAATTGTGCTCAAAATAAACTGTCATCTGCAGCCGATCTGATAGCAACAAAGCATCAATCAGAAAGAGTAATGGTTTTCAGTGAGACAATAGAATCTATCAAGAAACTGAAGGATATATTAGAAAAGGAAAAGGGAATAAAATCAATGATAATTGAAAGCAAACTAAAATCTAAAGACCGGCAAGATATTTTATCTAGGTGGGGCACAGATTTTTATCCTTTGCTTTCAGTTCACACATTGGAAATTGGATACGATGTTCCTCAGGTAAGAATAGCCATCATATTGGCAAGCACTTCAAATATGAATCAAGCTGCTCAGAGAATAGGAAGGATATTGAGAAAGGCTGAAGGAAAGAATACTGCATTGATATATACGATATATCTTTCAGGCACATATGACTATAACCATTTGGGTAT
>DATFPS010000306.1:0-2025 GCA_035264705.1 Nitrososphaeraceae archaeon
CTGCCTGGAAATCCGCAAATTAAATATGGAGAATGTATATCTGGTAAATCATGGGATGAATAAATTACGTTAACACCAATTCTTGAAGGTAACACAAGAACTTATGGCAGCAATAGACTATAAAGTGTTCCGTCTTATAAATAAACTCTGCAGAATAACAATAGCGTAATAAATATAAATAATATTAATGTGATTTGAAATATAAGATATGGCTCAAACAATTACCACTGGTGTTTGATTGAATGTTTAAACATTAATTTCTGAAGTATAGATCTTGTTACAGTTCAAAATACAACAAGGATTTGAATAGCCAGATATTTCAGCAAGCAAGCATTGTTCAGACATATCGCATGTCATAAACCGATAAAAATCATAATTGCAGTTTCTATTCAGGCTGAACAATATTTCTATCTGATAGTTCCACTCAGATTAAATGAAATGTGAGTTTAGTTGTATCGTAAAAATGAAGAACCGCAGTCGTTATGAAGTAATTGCAGCAATTCTAAAATCAGCTAGTAAAGAAGAAACACGGACAAAAATAATGTATAAAGCTATGCTCAGCAACGACCAGTGTAAAATTTACCTTGATTCATTGCTTCAGAGTGGTCTTATCCAAGAGGTTAACATTGGAAATAAAATGGTTTATCTAATTACACATAAAGGCAACAAGTTCCTTTCGTACTATGATCAAATGAAAGAATTATTGCCTGTAGGAATAGAAGAAAATATTGCGGAAGAGTATTATAATTTGAGTACCTAAACTAAACCATGGGCTCCAGTTCAATTTTTGAATAACCAGACGAAGTATCATTTATCATTTCATAAAGGGGTGAATCTGTGCTCAATAATTGTAAAAATAAGCTGCCATTTATTATTCTCAATCTTATATGAATATCACATGCATCATACAAACTCTCTTGTATATTTTCTGAGCGTTGGGTAACAAAAAGAGATAGATCGACATTCTCCCTGATAAAAGGGAGGATCTCTTGAATTTGATCTTTTTTTTCGAAACTTTTCACTTTCTGATTTATCTCTATTCCCATTATGTTTAACAGAAGCTTGTTTGGATTCTCTTCTTTTATTTTCAATACTGCATGCTGAAAATACTCAAATCTTCTTTTGCTATTCCATTTTTGGGGTGATATGATATGCTCAGAAATAGAATGCTCAACTCTATTGGTCGGCCATAGAATTTTGACAAGTTCACTTTTAGGGTCTGCATGTAAATACGATTTGAGGTAAGCAATCACCATGGCAGGTTCAAATATTCCCGAGGGTCCAAATAGAATTGGATTACATGTTCCAACAAAGTTATACATTATTTTGGCCAGGAAGGACATTGTTGTTCGTACATTTACATCTGCATCAGTCTCTACTAAAACGATACTTCCCTTCTGGAAACCTCCTCCGAGTTCGGCATCTAATTTCAGGTATCCGCTAGTAATGTAAGTACCATTATAAAGTGGCGCAAGTTTTTGCTGTCTTTTTTTAAAGATCTTTGAATCAATATTTGTAACAAACTTTGTTGGCTGCAAAGGGTTACAACTTCGAAAAATGGCGTTATTAAGCGTGTAAATATAGGATGGCTTATTTATCCTCACTCCTCTTAATTTTGAAAGGAGAATTTCTCTTATTCTGATGCTGTCATAAAAAATCTGTTTCAATTCTACTATTCCATCAACAAGAAAATCAAGAGTTGTATCCATCGGATCTTCACTGATAAATATCAGTTTAGCGCCTGCTCTTTCTCGCCATGTCTGTAACACTCGCTCATTATTCAGCCTAGCTTCTTTATCCATAAAAGACGCAATTGCATCCCAACTGTCAATAACGATTACTGGTGCTTTAACATCCATTAATTGATTTGTAATTCTTTCAAAAAATGACTCAGGTTCATCGAGACGTGCATCTTCAAAACTTGATAAGTTATACCCATTTTCTACAGACTTCGATATTCTGGATCCATCATCAACAAATTTGCTGAGCCATGGATAATAAATAAAAATTTGTCTGGGAGAAATC
>DATFPS010000307.1:0-4737 GCA_035264705.1 Nitrososphaeraceae archaeon
ATCAGGTTAATAGGAATAGACAAGAATACAACTACTGAGAATGTCATAGAATGATTTTATGCTATCAATATCTTTAACTCCATTCAAAATTTTTAGTTCTCACTCTATTGGTTTAATGTCGCGAGGGAGAAAATTCAAAAAGATATTGACCCTTCATGTTTATAATTTTACTATGATTGTTGACTCTATTTTCATGTATTAGTAGCAGTAATAATAATAACAGCATTTGTACTGCTAGGTGAGTATATCGCTCTATAGATATATTGTACCAATTAAAACAATTTTGCCTTCTATATATATATATATATATTCACATTTGAATAGCATTAAACATCATAATCTGCCATCAGCAGAATTATCAAGTTTCTTTAAGTGATTATTTAAATCAAACCCCAGCTTACCTTGCTTATTGGAGTTACTTTGATAAATGCAGCTTCACCTTCTTTCCAAGGATCTATTCTGACCCATTCAAAGTTTCTATGGAATATTTTGTATAGTCGACTAAATTCTTTTCCTCTATCGATCATATCTGCTCTACCCTGGACACAAACTGCCTTATTACCTACAGAACTATAAGAATCTACAACTAGAGCAATTCGGCCATTTTTAATTAGATTTCTATATTTTCTGGTATTAAAGTCAGTTGCAAAAAAGAATAAATCATCTTCAAATACATAAGATACTGGAACTATGTGTGGGATATTATCGTGACAAGTCGCTATCCTACAGCACTCGTTGTTGTTAAGAAATTCTTTTTCTTTTGCATTAAAATTAACAATAGACATCTGCTGTATTAGAATTAAGATTTAACATTTAATAATATTATGTCATATTTCGATTTAATTAATAAATAATATAATATAGAATTTAAAATGATAATAGTTGATATATAAAATTTTATATATATAGCATTTATCGCTAGGCAGCAGAAAATAAAGATCATAATATCAATTTTTATTTTATCTGATAAATCTAAAAGAAAAGCTTAGCAAATATTCTTGTTATGGTAATACCGCAAGTAAAACGCATTAGATGTGTTGTTTATCCCTTTTGGCCATCTTACTAATAGTACTGTTTCTATGAATCGCGACCAAATAGCGATACTAAAAAGACAATGTAACTACTTTTATATTTGATGTAAAACTAGTCATGGACTATATTTAACAACATGTCTTCAGAAAAAGGACTGATTATCGTGTATACCGGTAAGGGAAAAGGTAAAACTACTGCTGCATTAGGAATAGTTTTGCGGTCAGTTGGTCATGGATTTAAGGTTGGAATGATTCAGTTTATCAAGGGTGAATGGTATTATGGAGAACTTACTAGCTCGAAGAGATTAGAGCCGGAATTTGAAATGATTGCAGCAGGTAAAGGATTTGTTGGAATTATTGATGATGACCACCCAGCCGAGGATCATCAAAAAGCAGCAAAAGAAGCTGTAGCACTTGCAAAGGCGAGGCTATCATCAGGCTACTACGATATCATCATATTGGATGAAATAAACTATGCTGTAAAATTAAATTTGGTATCACTACAGGATGTTCTTGACATCATCAAAGTAAGGCCTAAAAAAACTAGCTTGGTTCTAACTGGTAATTATGCTCCTGAAGAAATTATTGATGTAGCAGATCTTGTAACTGAAATGAAGGAGATAAAGCATCCTTACCAGTCTGGCATTAAAGCCAAAAAAGGAATTGATTATTAATAAACTTTCCATCGTGTCGTTGCTTGAAAGTTGATTTTGAATTCTCTGCAAATATAAAATTAAAATCAATTTAATTTTAATGTTAAGGCAGGGTAACCTTAAAGTATGTCATTTGTACGGTTAACCTTTGCAAATGACCACCGCCGAGATTAAAAAACTTCCCGAGGCTGGCGATATTGTTCTTGCAACAATCAAGCAAATTACAGGCCACGGGGCTTATGTTGTTCTAGATGAATATAACGCTATGACGGGCTTTCTCCACATATCTGAAATTGCAACAGGATGGATACGCAATATTGAACGTTTCGTAAAACCAAAACAGAAAGCAGTATTAAAAGTAATAAGGGTAGACAAAGCCAGGGCAGAGGTTGATCTTTCACTCAAGCAAGTTTCCGGAGAAGAGCGTAAATCCAAGCTAATAGAAGTAAAGAAGAATGAAAAAGCCTCTGCATTTATGGAGATAGTTAAGGTAAAAGCACAGATTAATGATTCCCAAATTAAGGAAATAGAAGATAAAATACTCCAGAAATACGATTACGTATACGACATTTTTGAGACAGTAGCAAGAAAGGGAATTGATGCGATTCAAAATCTGGGTTTGCCTGAAGCAGCGATAAAGGCTATTGAAGAGGAAAGCAGCAAGATACAGGTACCTCGTGTAGAGATCAGAGGAATATTAGAAATCTCTTTAAAGAAATCCGACGGCATAGAAGTGATCAAAAATACATTATCTGCGGTTGAAACAAGCAAGAGCAATGCAGATATCAATATTACTTATATTGCTGCCCCAAGATATAGAATAGTAGTAGCAGCAGATAATTTTAAGATAGCCGAGAAAGCATTGAATAATATTAAAGAAAAGGTTCAAACTGCTATCGAGAAACATAAAGGCAATTTTAATTATATCCGTCAAGAATCTAAGAAATCTCATCAGGGATAGAGAGTTTAATGAAACACCTTATCCGAAAGTGTTCTGCATGCAATAGATATACCATTGGACGCATATGCCCAAAATGTAATGCACCTACAAAAGATCCGCATCCTCCAAAATACTCCCCTGACGACAAGTATGTTAGATATAGAATTGCAGATCGTTATGCCCAAATAAATACAGAGCAGCAGCAGCATACTAACAATAATATACAAGATGATGATGCTGCCGATGCTGCCGATGCTGTATTGTAGCTCATTCTATCTATGAATATTTTTATTATATTCATAAATTATTAATTCTGAGAGTTAAAAGATAGATCAAAATGCGCGTCATCTGATAACGATCTGGGATTCTTTAACATGTCATATTAGTATTAATGGGTGGCATATGGATATCCTTCTATGTCCAAAGGTTAAAGGTTGACTTTTTATCCTATAGACAGACTGTCGCAGCAACTCTAGAAATTATTCCAAGTATTGGAAGAAATGTGTTATAAATTAGATTAATATAAGATAAAATAAACTAAAATAAAAAAGGCTAGTAACTTTTATACGATGACAAAATTGTATCTCAAAGCTTATTGATTCGTCTGACTATTATTTAAGACAGTTACATTTGTCATACCGATTGTGGTGTTACTAGGTGTAGCATTAAGAATATATTCTGCTGCTGTGCTTGTCGCTTCATCTCCTGCGGTACGTGATATATTAAGCACGGATGAAAGTAATGAGAGGCCACCGGTCTGATTACTCATTAGTTCAGTTGCATTTGTCATTGGGGTTTCTTCTTGTGCCAGAGCCTTTTGAAGGAATGGACTAATAGTGAAAAGCGATGATACTACGATCACTGCCAAAAATCCAATTCCAGAAAATTTTAGATACTCTGTCGTATATTTTTTATTCATAAAGACACAGAGGCTTCGCATGGATTTATAAATTTCTACCTACTATTCTAGGTGAAAGTATCAGATACAATTGATAATAAGACTATTTCTTCTCAAGTCTTAATCAGACTCCAATGATAATAGAGTCAAAGTAGTGTATTAGTATAATGGTGAAAAATATCTATACAAAGAGAAACAATTAATCAATCATTAAAAATAATAATAAAAAATAATAAAAAATGGAGGATGTCTCTGGTTTTTAGATTTCACACACACACACGCTAGTAGTTTTATCTTCCGATGCAAAGTCCACTAGGATTGCTTATTTGACAGTTGTTGTCAGAATAGCCGTTCTGATTGACGTTTGTAGCCAAACCGTTAGCGTTATTCATGTCAACCTTATTTCTTAGCACATTGTTGGACTCTATTCTATTATCACTGCTCTGAGGATCAATGAATATTCCGTTTTCACTTTCTATTACATTGTTTGTTGATACTAGTGATTCACCAGTAGCTACAAATGTAATCCCAGCCAAAACATTGCTAGTCAGGAGGTTTTCTCTTAACTCAAGCCCGTTACTTGAATGCGATGCCATCCCAATACTGTTACGAGTAATTATATTCTGCATTGCTTGCAGGCCTTCTGTACCAGTTGAGAATATTGCGATTTGATTATTTTCAAGGATCATTTCAGATATCAGAGTACCTTCAGCACCTGAAGCTAAAATTCCTGCTTGGAATTGTTCTATTGTTCCTGGACCTTCAATTCTTACACCGTCTTGGTTACCTACTGATACTCCTACTTTTGAACTGTCTGGACCTGGACCCATTATTGTATGACCGTTTAGTCTTATTGTTGTATCGTCGCCTCCTACAATCAAGCCATCGCCGCTACAGTTTAAGTTAGAATTCAATTCTACAAGTCCTTCTACAACTTGTCCACAAGCAGCAGTAGTAGTCGGTGTTCTTGTATCTCGCTGGTCTCCCCTTTGAGCTTGGTTATCTTGTTGTCCTTGTTGTGTTTGTTCTTGATTTATTGATTGTCCTTGTTGTCCTTGTTGTCCTTGTGCCATCGAGGAAATCGGTTGCATAATTAAACCGCCTATCACTGCAAATGACACTATTGTCGCTACCATGTATGCCATCATAGTTTGTTTCATTCAGTAGAGTATCCGGGTCAAACTATTTATGCTATACTCTTATTTCTATTGTAAC
>DATFPS010000308.1:0-7940 GCA_035264705.1 Nitrososphaeraceae archaeon
AATGTATTAAAACAATAATCTCTTTAAGTTAGGTCGGACATGAACTTTTATTGGAGTATAAGGGAAAAAGACCTCCGCGTTCTGCCCGCCGTGCAAGAAAGCCTTTGCAAGAAAATTGGATAAAAGCACCAGGACAAGGTACTTGGATTAAATGCACTTATGATAAATGTTCTTTTGAATGGCAGTATTTTGGGGGACATCAGTGGGCAGAGTGTCCTATTTGTCACAGTTCAATGAAAGTATCTATTGCAAAGAAGAACTTTGTTCAAAATAAGTATATGAAGGATTAGAGGAAAAAATAAGACAGCAAAAGTTTTTTTACGTGATAAAAAATGAATTCTCCTCTTCCGCAACTGTCATTTCTACCGAGTTCTTGCATTTGTCATGAACTATCAATAATACTTTTTTGATATTGCGTTTTCTTAATAGAGTTTGCATATAAAAATTTGTTGTGGAAAGATCTTCAAATACATTTGATTCAAGTAAAGTGAGATTGGATTCATACAGACTTAATTTAAGTTCCTGATCGGACTTTTCTATCTTTATGATGTTCATAGTTTGTCTACAATTGTTAAGGACATTTTTAAATACTCCATTATATTTATTTTAGGCAAAGAATTCATGTTACTCTTTATTTGATAATCTAGGTTGATTGCTATCAAATCATTCGTTACCAATAGAATTTAATTGCATATCTAGATAAGGATATACTTGACTGATTGATTTGATAAACAAAGTCTACCAAATGCTAATAATATTCTCCAACAGGTTGGTTTACTAGGTGTCATTATTCTGCTATTGTCTTTTATGATTTACTTGTACTATCACCAGATATCCAGAAATTCATTGTTTATACTAGCCTCTCACGTCGTTAAATTGCTATGAGAACTTCTAAATGTTAAACCCAAAGTATTATTGAAGATAAATCGGCAAAAGATGTAGCAACATGCTGATTGCGAATAATTTAATCAAAATCGAGATGGCATGTTTCATAATAATCGTCAATGTTCTCTCATTTAAACCAGCCGTGCTCTATCCTCCACCAGCACCAGCGCCAAAGTGACTCCATTTATTTTCCTGATAAACATCAATTATCTCATTTAGAACGTCATCATAACTAACATCGCGCCTTTTTTCATGCATAATTTCTTTCAATATAGATGTGAGCCTCTTGTAAGTAGTTTCCTCAATGTTTATAGTTTGCATTATTTACTTGACTTTTGGTGCAATATTTTTATCTATTGAAAACGATGAGGTTTCCACATTTTAATTGTTGCTATGAATAAGATGTTTCTAATACTATTAAACATTCTTTTGGAAAGTAGGATCGATACAACTAGTTCTAATAATTGTATATTTCTATCACATATGTGAACAATATTGTCAAAAAATTTAACCATAGAGAAACCGCAGAGACAGTCGTGGCGGTTCTTCTTTTTCTTGCAAAACGAGATATCGAAGTATGCTACTGTTTGTTTTGCCATTCATCGGATAACTTTGTGAATTAGCTTTTACGTCCAAACAAAATCCCGGTATTAATCATCTCCTAAGTATTAAGGCACTGATAGTAACATAAGCAGTTGAAACATTAAGTGGTATTGAAATATCATTTACAGTATTTCCATTTAATTGATTTAATGCTGCTTTATTGATTAATCGTTAGATAGCAATACAAGAACCAGTAATAACTATTATTATTATAAAAATTATTATAACTGAATATTTCTTTAAATTGCAAAGGCTAATTCCAAAGTATAAGAGTTGGGTATTTTAGATTAAATTCGATAATTATTGCTCTTGGAGCAATTTAATGCTCACACATTTTGACAATATGTCAGCATCTATAAATTTAATTTGAAATAAGTGGGGTCGGCCGGATTCGAACCAGCGGCCTCCAGCGCCCAAGGCTGGCATCATACCAAGCTAGACAACGACCCCGTTCCTAAATTCATTTTCACGTTGCACTATCCATCAATATAATTTTAAGTTTCTTCAAGCAGTGAAAAATGTATCTAATCAGAATTACATATCGCACAAATACACGTTGAATCAAGCATATGTACACAAGCTTAAGTCCAGACCGTCCTTAGAATAACAAGGTAAAAATAGCCAATTTCATTGGTTCAGAATAAATAATGTTATTGATACAATAGGGGAAAATGCCTAATCAACAGTTTTTATCTGCTCGATAAGTAGTTATGTTAGCATAAATGCAATTGGCTATATATTATTCTACTATGATAATTTTTTAATATTAACCAATGAGGGTAGAAACTCTAAAATATTTGCTCTTTCTTATAGCATGGCTATAGAAATATTTGAAAATGACACATAACAACGAATAAATTCTGCTGCTGCTTCTTTTTATGGTTGGATATTTGCAATATCTCTATATATGTTCAAATGCGACAAGTGCCAATATATATGAATTTTTTTGAATATTATCAACTGGCTGGGAGAATAGCATCACGAGTGCGAGAAAATACACGAAATAAATACCTTGTAGGTAATACGCTGTTTCAGATTTGTGAATCTATAGAAGCTGATATTGTAAGCAGAGGAGGATCTCCTGCATTTCCAGTAAATGTCAGTTTGAATGAGATAGCCGCACATTATACTGCCGAACCCGACGATAAGATTATTGTAAATGATGGCGATGTCTTGAAAATCGATATCGGCGTGCAGATTCATGGTTATATTGCCGATACAGCCGTCACTGTTTGCTATAATCCAAAGTACGACGCGATGGTAAAGACAGCTGAGACTGCTTTAAGCGAGGCAGTAAAAGCAGCTAAACCTAATGCCAAAGCTAGTGATATTGGAAAGATAATAGAAAATATAGTAGCAAAGCAAGGATTCAGACCTGTTCAGAACTTAAGCGGTCATTCTTTAGAACAGTTTACTATACATGCAGGAAAGTCAATACCAAACATTTGGACTATTGGATCATTTAGCCTTCTTTCCAATCAGGCTTACGCCATAGAACCCTTTGTGACAACAAGAGATGGTCAGGGCATAGTCTATGAAGGCAATACTCGTAATATTTTTGGTATTGCTTCTCGTAAACCAACTAAAGATAAAGAGGCTGATGAATTTCTTGAATATATTTGGCACACCTTCAAAACTCTGCCATTTGCTCTGAGATGGATGATGGACAAGTATGAAGATAAAAAGGCTCGCCAGTTATTGGAACTATTGATAAAGAAGAGAAACGTCCGTGCATATCCAATTCTCGTTGAAGGAAATAGAAAGATTGTTGCTCAAGCTGAACATACACTAATTCCGACGAATAATTTTATCAATGTAATCACTTTGTAAATTTTTGTTAATGGATACGTCTCTGACTTTTAGATTTCATGATTTTGTTTTTGTTTCTCTTTAGGATATTCACCATAAACTGCAATAATCATCGTGACTTCAGAACATTTTTTGCAGTTTGAGCCAAGTTTATAAATATAATCTCCATCCTCGAATTTTCTCTTCTTCTTTTCATCGCATCTCTGACATATTTCCTCTGTATAAACTGTAGGACTAACTTGCTTCTTCTTTTTAAAGAACATTTATTGTGCAACCCCTACTGTATTCCCCACCCCAATAATTAAAACGGATTGTCTCTCGCTAGTTTTTTCTTCAATTGTGGCATATACAATATCTCTTATTTTATCAAATGAATCACAAATCTCTTTTCGCATAACCGTAATTGCGTCCTGAACAGATTCTTTTACTATGACAGCATAGACAGGAATATTGAATTTTGTCGCGATCTCTTCGATCTGATATTTTTCAACCCCGATGCCGCCGATAGCGGATCCAATACCTTCAGCGACGGCACCAGTTTTTTCTCCTTCTAATTTCAATGCTGCATCTATCATTATGATGGCATCAATTTTTAAACCAAGTTCTACTATAAGCCGTTGCACTGCCTCTCCAGGCCTGCCTACGGTTCCAGTTGGCCCTTCAGCTTTGAGCAAATATAATTTTCTGCTCATGTGCTCATCTTCACTATATACTGTCTCTCTTGCAATTACTTTTTTTTCTTTTTTAATCATCATCTTTCCAACAACCATTGGACCGATGCTGTCTCCTATAGGTTGACCTTTTTTGAATGCGCCAATTGCATTTTGTAATGCTTCTGCTTCTTGCAGTAAAAGCGGCATAACCATTTGCAGTTGTACAAGTACAAACATGCTAGTTGTCCGCTTACCCATTAAGTAAAAATGCCTCACAACCTTATAAATCATATTTAGTGCTGTTGCTGCCTCCAAGATGTTTTCTATACGAGAGGCTTCAGCTTCTGTCATAATACTAGCCAATTTTTTTACTTCTGTTCGTATTCTTTCATCTCTAGTCCTCATTAGATGGTCAAGCTTGTTCATGATGCCAGTTGGATCGAGATCAACTGGCATAATTGTAAAGTACTCCAAGAACTTGTCAATCTTGCTGCTGGGATCATGTGAAGGCCTTATTGATGTTCTAATATAATCAATGGCTTCTTTTCTTGCCTTATCTTTCATAGTCCTCAATTTATTCAATGATTTTGAAACATCACTCAAAATCATCCATGATTGAAACTTCTGACCATACATCATCAATATAATGATAGGAGCAAACCAAAGAATATACATTAGAGGATTTCCTGTATCCGAACCTCCTGGAGAGAAAAGACCACCTAGTTGAAGTGAGAAAAAGATAACCATCTCTTATAGTCGAATCCAAATTGAATAGATTTTCAAACACAATTAAAGGTTACTTCATTGGTATCATTTTGTATGGGGATGAATATATATTCATTTATCTATATCCATATTGTGCTAATCCGTTTTCTCCTGGAGAAAATTCGTTTTGGTTTAATTACTATCCATGTGGTTTTATAAACATCTATTTCGCAGTAATTAAACGAAAATGACTTCGAATGAGCATGAAAACAAACCGAGAAATAATGTGGCATTAGCCATAATTAAAAGTGCCTGACGGCAAAGAGCATGAAATACCATTACCGCCAAAGACGTTCAGTTCAGGTAGAGAAGGCCATTATGCTCAAATACAATCATTTGTATATGAGAATGAGGTATACGGTGGCCAAATACAGATATGGAAAAAGGAGATAAATGAAAATAAAAAATGTTATAAGGATTGATGGAAGACTCTTTTCAGAGATATTGTGAAGATAACATTTTCTATTTGCATCAGTAATCAACTGCTAATCCAGATAAGTAAATCAAAAATGCATAAAAGTTATTTGACTTTATGTGTTTACCAACATGCAAACGACTATTACGATACTTTCATAGGTTATACTATAAAGTATATTGTTCTATAGCTTTGGCGCTTAGTTATGGATAACAAAAAGTGGAAGCAACATGACTTTATTTTTATGTTATTCGACTTTGGAAGTAATTTTCTTTACCGTAAAAGAAACACCCTGTTCATACAAGCCCTTAGAGATACTATGTCCTAGGCCATCTTCTACTGCTTTGATTCTCTTCTTATCTTCAACAATGTCAAGGGGAACATCAACTTCGATTTCAACTTCTAGTTTTAATTTTTTTGAATCGACCATCTAACGTTCACATCTTTGATAGACAGACCTATCAACTTTTACCTCATTCGATACATCTTTGGTACTAAATTAGATTTTTTTAAATAATATCAATATCATTTCTTACTTAAATCTCACACTTAGCTTGCTACAAATTCCAAAGTTGGATCCAATTGCATAAATATGCTATGTTGTTTATATTCTAATTAAATAACTTTCTTACCAGGATTCATAATAGATTTAGGATCAAATAGTTTCTTAACATCTTTGAAAAGTGAAAATATGTCGCTGCCATACATAGACTCAATATACTTCACCCTGACCAAACCGTCTCCATGTTCTCCCGTAATTGTTCCTCTATTTCTTATTACTGTTTTGAAGACTTCTTGAGCAAGTCCTTCTATCAATTCTACCTCACGAGGCGAACTCGTGTCTATTAGTGGCCTTGTATGAAGATTTCCATTTCCTACATGACCATACATTACATACTGTAATTTATTATCCATATACATTTGCTGCAAGTATTGTGTGTAATCATGCAACAGATTTGGATTGACTACTGTATCTTCTATCAAACCTATAGGTCGTCTACTTCCAATCGTCAATTTCATAATATGATTTAAGGCATTTTTTCTTGCTTCCCATATCTTCGTCCTACTCTTATCATCTGATACGCTCTCAAGAGTATTACATTTACCAGATAATTTGCTTCTGCAGTGAGTATATTTTCTTTCGACTTCGCTATGATTATCTCCGGCAAATTCTACAAACAAAAGACAACCATCCTTTTGTGAAAGTTTTGGGGGATTATCACCATGACGAATAACCGTATCATCAAGCATTTCTAGAGCGACAGGAGAAAATTTCAAAATAAGCGGAACAGCAGACACAGCAGACAACAAATCTTCAAAACCTAAGACTAACAGATGACTGTACAATGGAACATTAAGAGTTTTCAACTTCACAGAGGTTACAATTCCTAATGTTCCTTCTGAGGCGGCAAATATTTTTTGAGGGGCAAGCTTTTGGCTGTTTATGACAGCATCTAGCCGATACCCACAGGAATTCTTAGTTACTTTGGGATATCTCTCATGAATTAAGTTTACACAAGGAGACAATAATCGTAAGAATATGGATATCTTATCATCAAATTCGTTATTACTTCTAACATATCCAAAACTACCATCCGAATAAACAACACTGATTTCTTCAATAAAATCTATTGTGCTGCCGTAGGCAAGACAGTGAGCTCCACTTGAATTGTTTGCGATCATGCCGCCAATAGTGCAATAGTTACTACTTGCAGGATCAGGTGGAAAAAGTTTTCCTCTCTTTTTTAATTCATTATCTAATCTACCCTTAATGACACCTGGCTGCACTACAACATAGTCATCTTCCATCTCAATTATCTTGTTCATATACTTGGTGAAATCAATGATGATACCATCGGATAGAGATTGGCCAAGAAGACCAGTTCCTGCTCCTCTCGCTGTTATTGCTATTCCTTTCGAAATACTATATTGGCATATTTTTTCTATATCGTACTCATCGTGTGGACAAGCAATAACAGATGGTATTATAGAGTGATTGCTTGCATCAACGGAATAAATTTTCCTACTCCAATTATCAGATAAAATTTCCCCTTTAGCAATACGTCTTAAGTCATCAGCAATTGGAACTATCATCCTAGTTATGATTAATATCGATGATCAATATATTTATGTAAATATGCTGTTTGTGTGTAAATTGAAATATATATATATAGATTATATGCAGATCAAAAGATACGATTCAAAATAGATAGACATAATAGCTAGAACGTCTGCTTCATAGTATAAGGCTTGAATAAGAACAATTTTTTAGATAAGGTTTCAATTTTTGAACAATATAATTACATATTTATTAAACTAAGAATTAAATTATATTTTTTTCTTAGAGTTCACAGGTAACTCAATCAAATAACATGAAAAATGCTACAGAAAAAAACAATAGAATAAGTATTTAGATAAGATGATGAAATACAGGCAAATTTTTATCTATAAAATTGATGTCTTGACAGCATTGAATGACATTAATATAGGTGTATGCCACGGCAGACGATATAAAGACAGAATGTAGTTACTTTTTAAATCGAGTTAAATTTTCTTGAACCAAAGTTGTTATCGTCTACGAATAATATGAGATGATCAATAGCAGGATTTGCAAATATTTAACAGTGCAATTGCAGATGTTAACTATGAAGAAGTCATCGCAATTACAATAATTAATTACTAAAAAATTTTGCAGACAGAAAATAATGGCATTTGAAAATCCAATAAATTAAGCCAAAACACAGCTGTCTAAAATTGGAATAAATATAAATGCCAAAATATTTTATATCTACTCTGCACCGATTAATCCT
>DATFPS010000309.1:0-4147 GCA_035264705.1 Nitrososphaeraceae archaeon
CCATTGTGCTATCGTAACAGATGAAGGTATGGATATACTAGGCCGCTCATCGGGGGTTATAGCTCCTCATGGATTATGTTCTCTATGGATGCCAAATGAAAAAGAGATACATGGTGATTCCTCTTATCGGGGAACTGGTACTGGAGCTTCTCTCAAAAATGAGTCTGAGGAATCTACTCCTGGTGTATCTGCTAGCTTTTCATGTGAAATATGTAACAAGTCCTTTGCATCTAGAGGAGAACTCAGACAGCATACGATTGATAATCACAGCAAAACAACGTAAGACAATACACAGTGATATGTCTGAAAGCTAGCTGGTGCCTTTCGCTTTGTAACATGGTAAAAGCTGGTACTATAGAGTGTAGCAACTGGATTAGTAAGCTTAGATAGAACAGATACAAACTTATAGACACTGAGAACATCATCTAAACTTCTCCATCTTCACACTAAGTTAGACCTTTTCTTTGGATTTCACAGGCTCCAATTCCCCCCAACACAATGATAATATGTCAGGCCTGAAAAAAACAATAGTTTTCATATTAGGCTTACTTCAATACATTTCAGACATCGTGACCTATCTATAGGGGGCAGCTCGTCTCAATACAAAAAAGAGCATTTCAGAATCTAAAATCTTCAATAGAAGCATCAAATCCTAAATTTTCAGGATTGATTGAATTCTTAATATGCTTCCACCTGGCATTTCCTTCTTCTTCACTCAACGTAAGCTCCTTAACTTCAAATCGTTTCCTTTCAGTGGGTGACAAGCTTAGAAGTTTTTGATGCGATTTCAGCAGAACCAACTATATTGTTGTCAGTTTATGACCTTCTTATGATAATGTGTCTTTCGCCAGATTCATAGATCTTTTCAAATAGCATCTTGTAATTCTTTGAACCTAGAAGCTGAATTATTGCCTCATAGAAATTTTTATTCTTGACGCCTAGATTGTGAATTTCTATTAAAAGTGAAATATCTTTACTACTTGAAAGTATATTGATGGCTCCCCTTAGTACTTCATATTCTGCTCCTTCTACGTCAATTTTAATCCAATTAGCTTGATTAATTCCATTTTCAACTAACAGAGAATCAAGTGTATTGGCTTTCACTTCTATGTATTTTTGATTCTTTGATTCTAGTGTCCTATCGGTCATTATTGTATTGTAAATGGTAAATCCTTTTTCTTGGCCTGGTTCATAAAGTTTAACCTTTGTTTCCTTGGAATGAACAGCGTAATTCAAAGCGATAACATTGTCTAACTTATTAAGTACGATATTCTTTTTTAGTATATCATAGTTGACGGGATGAGCTTCGATTGCAGTTACTTTTCCTTGAGATCCAACCATTTTTGAGGCAATAATAGTATATTTGCCGATGTGAGCACCAACATCTACCACTATATCGCCTTCCTTTGGACGAAATAGCTTTACAATGTCTTCCTCTCTGGCAGGGTTAAAATCTTCTAATGTGCAATAATACTTGTAATCATGTTCTTTTGCATATACTTTCAAAAGCCTTGGACTTCCAAGTCCAAGAGATCTCACTGATTTGTAAAAGAACTTTATGACATCGTATGATGGGATAGTGTAGTCCCCTACGTATAGGCTTCTATAAAAACGTGATTGATTCCTTCTTCTTTTTCCAAGACACAATCCAAGTAAAATCCTAATAGATAAGTAGCCCACTTTTAGGATTGGTAGTGTAAGTTTATCGAATGTTGGCATTACTGATTCTGCTGGTTCCCTTCTCAGCCAAGAAGCGATATTATTACTCATCTGATTCGCTTTTTGAAAATAAAATTAAGAAAGTTATTAACTGCTCTATTCATACTTCTTGATTATACCATTGGAAAAATCGATAGTAAAAATTACTCCTATGCTCCTCTATAGGAGCAATAGAAAATATTTTGTTCGTAGTATATTTTTTAAGGCTATTCGGATATACACTGAAGCACACGCGATAATATGACCATATCAAAATATCCTATCGGCAGTGGTGCTTGGCTACTAAGGACATTAAGGGGAGCACAATTACATGACAAATGCGTATTATTTAGTCTGAAGGCTATTTATCTTGGAATTCGAGCAGTTCTCAGGTTATTTTTAGGTAGAGAAAGAGGCGACAAATTCTGTTTAAAACATGATATTAATTTCGGCAACTTTTTATACAGAGCCGTCGAATTTCTGCGACTGGATAATTCCCTGTTAGTAGTGTTTACCTCACCAAAATATGGTCACAAATTTTATAGCCCCATAACTCGAAAGGTGAACAATTTCTTAATTCATGACGTGTATACAAGCATGGTAGATCATGAAGAAGGCATAGTAGAACAATTCTCCCCTAAGACAGGGGACATAGTTATAGATGTTGGTGCGGCCTTTGGATTCTATACCATTACGGCTTCAAAACGAGTAGGCCAACGGGGAAAGGTAGTTGCAATAGAGCCTCAGCCAAATATCCTCGAGATGCTCAATAGAAATATTAAGTTAAACAAGTTGGCAAATATTATAACTTTGAACTATGCCGTGTATTCCGAAAGGAGTAAGGTAAGACTCTATAGCAATTATAGTATAATTCAAGAAAGAGCGGGACAAAGCTTACAAAGCTATATCGAAGTAAGTGCAGATACCTTAGATAATTTATTACGACAGGTGGGTATAGACGAAGTAAATTGGATTAAGGTTGATGTGGAGGGCGCTGAATTAGAAGTCTTGAAGGGAGCAGCAGGAATATTGTCAAGAAGTAGCGACATATCTCTCTTGGTGGAAGTACACAGCCCAGATTTGCTTAAGCCCATACTGGAATTATGTGAATCATATAAGTTTGGAGTAGAATTTGAGAAGACCTATCAGAATGAAAACAGTCACCTCTTGTTAAAGAAGAAGAATTAAGAACCAGTGGCAAGTAATCTTGTAAAAAGCTATGGAGATTTTTGTTGTCCTTCAGAAAAGTGCTTATGATACGAAATTCACATTCTCATGCTCTTATAATGCTTTGAATACAAAATTTCCTTAAGGCTGATTTTAGATTAAAACCTGCTCCTACTCACTATATATTAAGTTTAATGTTTTGCTGTGGCTCCTCTTTTCGTTGAAAAGTATAGAAATAGAATATACATCATTGCTCAATTGCTAGATGCAGCAAGCAGTCCTGCAACCAAGACTAAGCTGATGTATAAGGCAATGCTTTCTTACGAGCAGCTAAAAGAATACTTACTAATGCTGACAGAGAATGATCTTATTGAATATGATAAGCCTAGTCAAAGGTTTACCACCTCTGATACGGGATTCCAGTTCATGAAGAGGTATGAAGATCTAAGCAAATTGATAGTGCAGTAGCAACAAAATAGTAGCAAAAGAAGAAAAAGAAAAAACAAGGATGAAGATATATCGAATTGCTAAGAACATGTTGCAGCTTTGATTGTTTTGTTCCTTCAGATTTTTGTAAAGAGATTATTGTACTATAAATTAGAATTCTATCTAAAAACTATAGGTTGTCAGCAAAAATTTCCAGAAACAACCAAAAAGATGCTTAGCATCAATCCCCCCTACTGTCAAATATACGGCATCGAAAATATACAACGGAGATATACACACTATATGACATTAGTGGACCCTTGACAAAATTCACCATTGAACAAAAATTAAAAGAATCCTTATACAATTTTCTTTAGACCCCCTTCGATTTTTTCTTATTCTGAAAAGAATAGAGTCGTTTAAATTTATAAATCCTCTATGCGAGATCAAAAGAAGCAATACTATGATGATTATTCCTAAAAGATCTTTTGCCAGCGCATTATCGGTCGTTCTCTTTTTCTCTACGATCGGTATATCATTTCAACAACCGCCATTCTTTGACTTTGAAAATGGGCTAGATTGTATAACTTATGAAAAAGCAGAAAAGACCATTAGTATAGACTGCGACCACGCATCTTTTGGAGATCTTGTCAGTACCATAACTGATGAATCCGTACTTGTAAAGCTTGAACAAGATGGCGAATATCTTCTAAAGGCTAACTTGCGAGTAGCCAAAGGTGCTACCTTTGAAATGACTTCAAATGATGATAATCTGCAATACCTAAAGATTGCTGGCGAAAATGGAATAATAGTTCATGGAAGAATAATGATAAATGGTGTAAAAATAACATCTTGG
>DATFPS010000310.1:0-3466 GCA_035264705.1 Nitrososphaeraceae archaeon
TTCTCTCGCTTTTACAAAAAGTTCGAAACCATTCATCTTTTTCTAGTCTTCGAGAAAATGAAGGATCTATAGAAAGATTAGAGGAAGTAGAAAAATACTTTGTACCATCTAAAGGAAAGAGATGGTAGCAAATATCAACTCCTGATTTAGATTGTATATGTGCGCTTATGTATATGTCTGATTTTTAAGATAAATACAGAATATTATAATATATTATAATATTTACAATGAAAATGGATATTATAACAGATATTAATTTTGGTTATTTCTATAGATACAAAAGGTGATCGAATTATTATCCAATTTATATCCAACTCATTTTTCAATATCTGAAGAAATTAAAATTCTTAGATAACGAGTAGTTTCCATTAAGTTTCGTTGGTTTGACTTGACAAAAAATTTCCATGAGATATATTAAAAAGATTATGCCTTTGATAATATAGAATAGACAAGAATATAATTTTATAAAAGCTGATAATACCTAAAAGAAGATTCAATATTAGCCAGAATCAGAAACAATGCACAAGGTGTTACAATTAGATAATAATAACTACATTTATACTTAATAATGAAAAATTATACATATTGATAAATAATCCCGTAGCTGTGTTCGATTCTGGTATAGGATCGCTATCAATTATACAAGAGTTAAAAAAAGAAATACCTAATGAGAATTTATTATATTTTGCTGATAAAGCACACTTTCCCTATGGAAATAAATCACCCACGCAGCTACGCGATATTATAGTAAGCACTATAAACTATCTAGAAAGATATAAACCGAAGATAACTGTAATTGCTTCAAATACTCCTTCTATAGCGATATTTGATCAAATCAATAGGATGGTAAATGTACCTTTAATTGGAATTAGACCACCTCTAAAAGAAGCATGCAGATTAACAAAGAAGAAGCATATTGGAATAATGGCAACAAAACTTACAATTGTTAGCAAAGAACTTGAAAATCAGATTAAAAGAGAAGTACCTCAAAAAATCCTCGTTACAAAGTTTAATGCTTCGCCTATAATAGAATTAATAGAGAACGGAACTTATATTTCTAATGAGCGCAAAACATTTGATACAATAAATCAGGTAATAGGCTATGAAGTAGATAGAGAAATAGATGTCATAACTCTATCTAGTACACATCTTCCATTTGTCAAACCCTATCTAAATGCTCTTCTACCAACTATAAAATTTGTAGATTCGGCGAAGGTAGTGGCGAAGGAGGTTAGAAAATATTTAACTTTTAATCGAATGCTAAAGAAAACGGGCAATGGGAGATTGCAAATATTTGTCTCAGATGGAAAAAGACAGTTTGAACAAATGATACGTGCTATGGGTATAAGGGAACCTGTTGAAGAGATATTTCTTACATTTTAAGAGGCTGGAAATTAAATTACTATTTATAGCCTGATATCGAGTTTGATACCGTTTAAATATTATTTAATGAACTCAAAATTAGGCATTCCTAAGTAGTTTTTGCACATGAGTAAAAGAATTAGAGTTGGCATAGATGTCGGAGGAACCTTCACTAAAGCTGTTGCTATGGATATAGTCAAAGGAAAAATCATAGGTAAATTTACAGTTCCCACAACTCATTCTTCCAGAGAAGGTGTTGCCACTGGGATTGTGGTAGCATTAACGGAATTAATGCAAAAGCACAATATTCAACGTACTGATATTGAATTGATCTCTCACAGTACAACCCAAGCAGTTAACGCATTGCTTGAAGGAGATACTGCTAAAGTCGGGATCATTGGCATGGGCGTTGGATTGGAAAAATCCAACATAATAAGACGTACCAACATTAAGGACATAGAACTGGCGCCAAATAAGTATCTAAGAACGTGTTATAGATTTTTAGACACATCCAAGTATCTGCAAGATCAAGAAGTTGTTTCTGCAATTTCCGAACTAAAAGGAGAAGGTGCAGAGGTGTTAATAATAAGTGAAGCGTACGGAGTAGACGATCCAAGTAATGAAGAATTTGTCATGAGAAAATCAGATATTCCTGCAACTTCTGGTCACGAATTAACAGGCATATACGGTCTTGAGATTCGCACATTAACAGCAGCTATTAATGCGGGCATTCTTCCCAAGGCAATGAGCACTGCAAAATTTGTTGAATCGGCTGTCCAGAAAGAACAGATCAATGCACCAATCATGATCATGAAAGGTGACGGAGGAGTTACGGACATGAAGACCTTCCGAAGTAAGCCTATAATAACAGTTCTTTCAGGTCCTGCTGCTAGTGTCGCGGGTGCTTTACTATATCTTCATATACTAAATGGAGTTTTCATAGAGATTGGTGGCACATCAACGAATGTCTGCATAATAAAGGATGGTAAACCGGAGATCAGATATGTAACGATAATGCAACATTCAACGTGCATCCGATCATTAGATGTTAGGGTTGCTGGTAGTGCAGGAGGATCTCTTGTAAGATGGTCAGGGAGAAAGATAACAGATGTTGGTCCAAGGTCTGCGCACATAGCAGGTCTACCGTACTCGTGCTTCGCTGATATAGAAGAATTGGAAGCAGGTCAGATTATTACTTTTAGACCAAAGGATGGCGATCCTATGGATTATGTTGCTATAGAGACAAGCGGTGGTAAACGTTTCGCAATCACAAATACATGTGCTGCCAATGCATTAGGATTAATCCCAGAAGGTGATTATGCATATTCAAATCAAGAGACAGCAAAATTTGCATTATCTATTCTGGCTCAAAGGATTGGAGTTACGACTCAAGAAGCAGCAAAATCAATTCTCGAAATATCATCTAAGAAGATACTTCAAATTGTAGAACCAATGCTCAAAGAGTACAAGTTGGGAAAGGACCATATTGTAGTTATTGGAGGTGGTGGGGGTGCATCAGTATTAGTTCCTTATTTAGCACAGAAATTGCAGAGTAAGTATACGATTTCTGAACATTCAGAAGTGGTATCTTCTATTGGTGTCGCGGCAGCAATGATACATGAAGAACGTGAGAGGACAATCAATAGTCCTAAGCCTGATGATGCTTCTTCATTAATGGAAGAAGTAAAACAAATTGCTCTGAACCGTGGTGCTACTCCAGAATCACTTACCCTCCAATCTGAATACATTAGCGAGAGATCATTACTTCGTGTAACAGCAGTAGGTAACGTTAGCCTAGATATAGGCACTACAGACGCAAAGAAAATCAATTATGAAGAAGCAAAAAAGCTGGCATGTGAATTCTTTGGAAATAAGGAAGGAGTGCATTCTATATATGACATGGAAAACTACCATGTATTTGTATGTGAGATATACAAAAGAAAATTGTTCCTAAAATCAAGGAAACAGTCAGTATTGGTGCTGGACAAGTTTGGCCGTGTAAGACTATCTATTGAAAATGCGGTAATATTTAATGGAAGTCCTAAGGAAGTTGCTGATAAAATTGATTTCTTGCTTCTACGTTCAAACGGAAATCCAACTTCTA
>DATFPS010000311.1:0-20925 GCA_035264705.1 Nitrososphaeraceae archaeon
GCAATTAAGAGATGCATTACAAAGGGAATAAACTCTGTTATTTCAAAGAATGTACTAATACCAATGGACTCTCCATATATGTATAAAAATTCAAGTATGTAAGGTACAACGATAAAGTAAGAAAATAAGCTCCCTATTGCAAAAAGTCCTATGGCATAGATTGTAACCTTTTTTACAGTTGCCTTTTCATGTTGATAAAGCCCAGGACCTATGAATGCAACAAACTCCCTGACTATAAATGGCATAGCCATAATTATTCCTAATACAACTGCTACATAGATCTGAGCAAAGAAAGCTTGTCCTGGTGCGACTTGTATAAGAGTAACATTTTCAGGAAGTAGATTCTCCTTCATGGTAATTATTACCTGAATCGCTATATTATTCGAAGGGTCTGGGTATGGGAATGGTATTTTGTAACCATTAAAATCGAATATGTTAATGGTTAATGTCATACAAAGAATCGTGACTAACACCACTGCAAGAACTATTCTAATTATTCTTATCCTGATTTCCTGCAGATAGTCTATGAAGGATCTTTCCTTGTACATCTATCATTTAAGTTATGACTCGCATCTATATTACATATTTTAAACCTCATAATATAATATTTTAAGAAATCCATTCTGGTGTATCTATTTTATCCGAAACTAAAATTCTTGTTCTGGTAATCTTTAGGCAGAATATATATATGAGCAGGTTTGTTCTTTGCGTGAAAAGAGCCATAAGAGGTTTGTCAAAGTCTTTAAATGGTGCCCTAAATGGTGCCCTAACGCTGCTGACAATATGACAACAACATTTTAAATCATTACAGACATTATTTTTAATGCAATATTTTGATAAAGATAATCCTGTAATCATATTGCAAAATCACAGATCATCCATCAATCATCAATCAAAATTCTAACAATCCACTCTTAGTATTATGTTAGTGATTTAGAAATGATGCATGCTACCAAAGGCTACAGGTAAGGCTTATTGATTGGCATATAAATTATAACAACTACATATGCACTCGATTTATACCTCTAATACAAAACATCATGGTCCTACAAAGTATACACCTGCAAACGTTGCTATCAAAAAATTTCTTTCTTGTATTAACTGGTCAAAAATTTCTCGTCCGACAGAGTATGTTACTCTGCAAGATGCACAAAATCGGGTACTGTCAATGAATTTGTCAAGTCGCGTAGCTGTGCCTTCATTTACCAAAGCAGAAAGGGATGGTTATGCAATAAAATCCAATGATACCAAGGGAGCATCAATGAAGCAGCCAGCCTTACTTGACGTTATAGGTAGAATAACTGCTGGTCAGAATTCACGATATATGGTTGAATCTGGAAAGGCAGTAGCAATAGCAACTGGCGCTAGAATTCCTAAGGGTGCAGATTCAGTAGTAATGGTAGAGAATACAGAGCAAGAGAACAATACACTTAAGATCTTTAATGAAATAGGACAAGGTAAAAATATAGCAATGAAGGGAGAAGATATTAAGAATAGACAATCCCTTTACAAGAAAGGCATATGGCTTACTTCACAAGATGTGGGTTTGATAGCCTCGGTTGGCATTAATAAAGTTCCAGTATTTAAGAAACCAAAGGTTGCAATATTTGCAACAGGTGATGAACTGGTAGAACCTGGATCCAAACTTCATGATACTTCTATATTTGAAAGCAATAGGTACATGATATCTGGAATGATAAGAGACTCCGGAGGAGAGGTAGTTGATCTTGGAATATGTAAGGATAATAGAGATCTAATATTTTCTAAATTAAAAGAAGCACTCAAGTTTGACTTTGTCGCTGTATCTGGCGGTGCATCAGTAGGCGAAAAAGACTATGTACCTGATCTTGTAAATAGTTTGGGAAAACCAGGACTCGTTGTACATGGAATAGCAATGAAACCTGGCTCTCCTACAGCACTTGGCGTAGTTTATAACAAACCAATAGTTATTAGCCCAGGCTTTCCAGTATCTTCGTTTGTTGCATTTTACACCTTTGGACGGCCATTAATTTTAAAGATGCTGGCAACCGACGGACCAATTACAGCAAAATTAATTGCTAGGATGGCATCTAACATACATACATTTAAAGACTTTCGCACATTTGTTAGAGTACAAGTGGTAAGACACAATGGTTCTTATTTGGCTAAGCCCGTTAGTGCAGCAGGTGCCAGTCTTCTTTCCACATTAACAATGTCAAATGGTATGATTATAGTAGATAATGATAGTAGTAAATTGGTGAAGGGCAAAAGAGTAGAAGTGATACCACTGAGGAACATAGTTGGATATTTTGATGATATCTATAGATAGATAGATACGCATAGTAGTAGTGAGAGAGTTATCTTTGCAAAATGAACTAATTGATAGTTTTGGCAGAACTGCCAGAAAATTAAGGATCTCTGTTACTGATAGATGTAATATGAGATGCATATATTGTATGCCACATAATAATACCAAATGGTTTGAACAGACTGATGTTTTAAGTTATGAAGAGATTGTTCGACTGACTACCATCTTTGTCAATCTAGGTATAGAAAAGATAAGGGTGACAGGAGGAGAGCCTACTGTCCGAGATAAAATAGAAACTCTGATTAGTGCATTATCAAGGATAAATGGAATCAAATCGATTAATATGACAACAAATGGGCTTTTGCTTAGTGAGAAGGTCAAACAGCTAAAACAGGCCCGACTAGAAGGTGTAAACATTAGTCTGGATACATTCAGATCTGATAGGTTTAAAGCTATGACTGGAGTAGATGGTGTTAACAAAGTTTTGGACTCTATAAAAGCAGCTGATAATGCTGGACTCAAAGTAAAAATAAATACAGTTATTATAAGAGGATGGAACGATGATGAAGTTGTGGATTTTGCAAGATTTGCAAGAGATACAGGATACACTGTCAAGTTCATCGAGTTTATGCCATTAGATGGAACGTGTATATGGACTCCGCATCTTGTTTTTAGTAAGAAAGAGATGATCGAAAGAATAAACAAGAATGTAAAAGAGCTTGTTCCTCAATACAATGATAGTTCAGATCCGGCAATGCTCTACTCCTTTTCAGATGGTAAAGGTACTGTAGGATTTATCCCCTCTATGACAGAACCATTCTGCGGACACTGTGATAGGATCCGGCTAACTTCTGATGGTAGATTTCTCACTTGCCTATTCGAGGATCCAGGTTATGATTTGAAGAATTTGTTAAGAAGTGGAAAATCTAATGACGACGATATAAGAAAATATATCCTTGCATGCACAAAGAAGAAACCTGAAGGTGTAATAAGTATTATAAGGGCCAACGCATTAAGGCCAGCATTAAACGTCATGCATAGAATAGGTGGATAAGGCATGACAAAGGAAGAATTAGATCTGACTATAGATGTGAAATTGTTTGGATCATCTAGAGAAATTATTGGTAAAGACATAATAAGGTTAAAATTGACAGATCAAATGATAACAGTTCGTGATCTTAGAAAAGCAATTTTAGAGTTGTATCCGCCATTATTCTCAACAAAGATTCCATTTGCTGTTGCAGTTAATCATAAAGTAGTAGATGATAGCACTGCTTTAAATTACTTAGATGAAGTAGCACTTTTGCCACCTATTAGCGGAGGTTAAAATGATTTCTATAACAGAAGGTCCGATTGATGTCTTCAAAGTATGGATGGAAGTCCAGGATAGATCCGCGGGTGCAACGACAGTATTTACAGGAAGTATAAGAGATCACAATGACAAAGGCAGGGTTTCTGAAATTTACTATGAAGCATATAAGCAAATGGCAGAAGAAATCCTATTAGAAATTGAAAGTGAAGTATCTAAAAGATGGCATGTTAAAAAATTCATGGCTATACATAGAACAGGTAATCTAAATGTTAGTGATATAAGCGTGGCAGTTGCTGTATCGTCAGAGCATCGTAAAGAAGCCTTTGAAGCATGCAGGTATGGCATTGAGAGTATTAAATCAAGGGTGCCAATATGGAAGAAGGAAGTATCAGAGTTAGGTGGTGCATTATGGACTGATGGCATCTTAATTAAACGTGACTCTGAAGAAAGTGAAAGGACAAGGCATGTTTGACGTTAGTGATAAGCCAGATACTTTACGGTTAGCAACTGCTCAAGCGATTATAAGACTAGATTCTTCAACGATGACCCTTATCAAGGAAGGAAAATCACCTAAAGGTAACATTGTTGATGCTGCGAGGATTTCTGCTACGATGGCAGCAAAGCGAACGTGGGAATTAATACCTTACTGTCATCCTATTCCAATAGATCATATTAAAGTCGATGTGTCATTAAAAGAGGAGTCCATTGAAATTATCGCAGAAATAAAAAGTATCTGGAAGACAGGTGTCGAGATGGAATCCTTAACTGCTGTATCCATAGCTGCATTGACAATATATGATATGTTAAAGCCTGTGGATGATTCGTTAACAATAGAATCTGTTAGACTTCTAAATAAGAGTGGGGGTATCAAAGATTTCTATGAGAGATTTGATAAAAAACCTAGATCTGCCATATTGGTCATTAGCGATTCTGTGTCCAGAGGAGAGCGAGTCGATAGATCAGGTAAGTTTGTAATTGACAGACTTATTAAGAATGGATTTGAGATTGTGGAGTACAAGGTGATATCCGATGATGCAGATCTCATCGAGTCCAATCTTAATAGACTTTGCAATGAACTTAAGGTTGATCTTATAGTAACAAGTGGAGGAACAGGCATTGGTCCTCGTGATGTAACTCCAGAGGCAACTATGAAGGTAATAGAAAAAGAGCTGATTGGAGTTGCAGAAACACTTAGAGCTCATGGACAGAGAAGGACACCTTTATCCATGCTCTCAAGAGGACTAGCTGGCGTTAGAGGAAATACAATAATAATAAATCTTCCAGGAAGTGTTAAAGCAGTTTCAGAATCTCTTGATTCACTCTTTCCGGGAATGCTGCATATCTTTAAGATGTTGCGAGGGCATGGTCATTAATGAGTTAATATTTTTACCTGCTTCCTTATTTTTGCAGTGAGTCTTTATACTCTGTAGAGTAGGATTTGAAGATGGGATCAGCAGCTGCCTACTACTACTACTACTCCATAGCTATTCTTGTTCTAACTGATATATAGCGTATATATACATATCTTACTTTCATTGCTTCTGAAAATTGTGTTTCTGATGATGTGACACTTTTAATTATGCAAATGCATAGTTGCTCCAAAAGAGGTAGCAGCTATATCTGGCATATTATTAGTATCGCTAGTAGGAATTAATCTTACACTTAAGATACTAATTGATACTAAAAGCTTGATTGTGTTAAAGTGCTTTTATCGCGAGTCATCTGCTCTTCTTTCTATTCCAGCCTATATTCAATATTTTTTATATATCTTTGAAATTGTCGATTAATTTTAGAATTTGACATCAATAAAAATACGAACAGACTAGAAGATCACTGTCTAAAGTATTGATGTCTATGTATTGAACTAACTCAAGCCTTTATTATGTATCAATAGTATGATAGCCTGTCGCTCCATTTGGAAATGGATTTTGTAACTCAGCTGTCTGGACTTTTCCAGTCTTGTCAGTGGCTCTGACCACGACTTTGTAATTACCTTTATCAGTCAAATCCAATTCGGCAGCCCACAAAACCCATGTATATTGTGATAGCGGGTCTTTGATTCGGGCATC
The DNA here is from genome assembly GCA_035264705.1 of Nitrososphaeraceae archaeon. Lineage (GTDB taxonomy): Archaea > Thermoproteota > Nitrososphaeria > Nitrososphaerales > Nitrososphaeraceae > JAJNBK01. Next base: position 5,669 of record DATFPS010000311.1, read on the forward strand.
TTTCCAGCTTTTGCCCCCGTCTATGCTCACCTCAACTTTTGATATTCCCCTATCTCCTGCAAAGGCTATACCACCAACTGGCACTCTTCCATTTAGCGTCTTATTTGAAGATTCTATATTTCTAAATCTTTTTCTGACAAGCGCACTATCGGGAATAACTATGAGTGAATGAGTATTGTATTTAGCTTTATTACTCCAACCCTTCCTCTGCCAATAACCTTCATAAACATTGTCGACTAGCTCTATCTCAGTTAGCCATTTCGCATTCATCATTCCATATATACCAGGGACTATGGCCCTGACAGGATATCCGTGTTCAGAAGTCAGAGCGGCACCGTTCATATCATAAGCCAATATGGTGCCATCTAAAAGCCCTATTTCCAAAGGTATTCCAACATCGTAGCCATCAGAACATCTAAATACGATATATTTTGCACTTGGCTTGACTTGTGCCTTCCCAAGAACGTCTTTTAAGCGTACTCCCTTCCATATTGCCGTACTGATCAAATCGCCTCCTATTTTATTGCTTACGCATTCGAGCGTAGCAAACTGCTCTATTGAAGGCATACCTTTTAACTCGTCGTAATTGATTTCCAAAGGCTTGTCTACTAGCCCTTTTAAAGTTAGCTTCCAAGCTTGTGCATTAACCACAGGAACTATGGCGTTTTTATCTATTCTGTAGAATAAATCAGTTGGTGTTATTTCAGATTCAAGAAGTGATGAGAGTCTTGAATCCTCGAAGCCTGGCGGTATGGACTTTGATTTTTGTAATTGTGATAGTAATAATGAAGGAGATTGTTGTTGTACAGTTTGCCTAGGCGATAAAATATTATTTAATCCAAAATATAGAATGGGTAACGCAACTGCTGATGCAATACCAGCACGAAGTAATAGTCTTTTCTTATTATCTATCTCTGTCTTGCGATCAGACGCTTTTTCATCAGTAATTATAGTTGACGATGGGCGTGCAGTTACTATTCTTTCATAGAAGGAGGATAAGATGAATCCAAAGGCGACATGGGGTGGTAAGAGGTAAATGACTAAAAATGGAATTGAAATCATGTTCGTCTGGCCCTCGGTTAAAATCAAGAGCAAGACAGTCACGGCAATCAAAATAATATAGCTAAATAGTAAAGACTGTACGGCATATCCTACGTATCCTTTCCAAGGGAACTTGTTACGCAATCTGCCTAGAAATATACCAATCACACCATACAGTATAAGATTAACAATAATAGCACCAATAAAAGCAGAATATTTAGCAAGTGAGCCAAATGTTTCCACAGCTTGTGATTCTACTTCTCCAGGGGTAAGTGAGAATAAAGTCTGAGATGCAACTTCAGGGATAAATGGGCCACCAAAAAATAACCTTAGAAGTAAGGATATTGCTATAGCTATAGCCCCAGCAGCGAGCCCACCTATAAATAATAGTGGGATAGAACTGTGGCCTGATTTTTGGTTCACATAGCTACCTTGACCAAGAAAGATTTAAGTTTTTTTTATATTTGACTATACCAGAGTCTTGTATATATAATCCTAAAAATCTTATCAAGAAATTGTTGTACGCATATAATCTAAGAAAAGGCTTACTATAAACTAAAGAATTATCTCTTAGCAGTAATATTATTAAAAATCGATTGTTCAATTCAACATGTTTAAGAAATATTCATAATTGAATAAAAGCACATTTCATTAATTTGAGTAATTAATACCTAATTTACGTATTTTCTTATCTGTAAAGACAAAAATAGCTTGTATGGGCTATAAAAGTGATGTCATTTGTGAAACTTGCTGCTACCATTTCGGCATTAACCTTAATTTTGGCTATTTCTTTGATGGCAACTGCTTTTTTTAGTAGTTCATCTATATATGCAAAATCTGAGGATGATTTATTGTCTATATCACATGTAGAAAGAGAAGCAGGAGAAAAACCAAATGATATTATTAGAATATCTACTGAAAATAAAACATCATCTTTACCTTCAAACAATCAAGTACAAGGAATAGTAATAGTAACCAAAAAAGTCATTAATGAGGGTGGTGGTGACAAGAAGCCATCTGATTTTACAATTACTATCCACGGTAACGATCCCTCACCGAGTTCTTTCCCCGGTAGTTCATCTGGTACTACAGTAAAATTATATATGGGAATGTATAGCATTACTGAAACAGGGCCATCAGGTTATAACTCAAGTTTGTCAGACGATTGCTCTGGTGGTGTGATGTCAGTTGAGACTAAGAAATGTACTATTACAAATATTTTTCATTCCAAACCTGTTATCAGTAATGTTACTAATAGCAACTGAGAACGTAATTTATTAAGATAAAGGTAACATAAAAGGAACTAAAAAATCCATTAATATTTATTTTAGAAAATGGATACTACTGATGGTGGTTATTTCTCATTATAGAAATATTTCACTTTAATTTGCATTCATTTTATCATTAATATCACTCCTTGCTGAAAACAAGTAAATGCTTCACTTTAGTTTGAATCATTATATCAGCAGCAGCTGCTTCAACGGCTGAAATGGCATCAATACTGACAATAGGAGAAAAAATATGTGATAATTATAAAAGAGTATCGCTTCTCTACATCAAACCCTTATGTATCTGTCTAAACAAATCGCGTTTTGTTCTATTCCTATATGTTTACCAACTCCATATGTCAATAACTACTGACGAACTTCTATCAGCTCTTCCACATTCCACGATATTTGGAAAGGAGTGGAAAAAGTGGAGAAAATTATTCGTATTGTCATTTAATAGTGCGATAGAACGAAATAGATGTCTATAGATCTGATTGATGAGCATCCCATAGTAACTTACATTTTGTTATAAATATTCTATTTATTGTTTAGAGGATAAACGTAACCTCGTTTACGTTCTGATTGTTATTTATAGTCAGATGCTTACATGCTAACAACAAAATGGAAAATACGTGCTTGCTACTCAATATTTGTAATCGTTATAGGATTATCATTATCGATTTAATGCCAAACCAACAAATAGCTATTGCAAAGTAGGATCTCTTCTAACTTTGGTTCCAGAAGATATTTTATTGTACCGGCAAATAATGAATATGGACGTCTCCCTTTGCTTGATCTGAAAATATGTTAATAATAACCCGTCTTTGATTCTCATCAGACTTATTTGTTATGAAAATCTGTAAAGTACCAGTGCCTTTGAATTCTTTGGGCTAGGAATATGCAGAAATGATGTCTAAATTATTTAATTTGATATTCCGATTCCATATGATACAATATTAAGCCCTGTAAAAGTCGTATGTTGGAAAGCCATTAAAATTACATGGACAGCCATAATCCCAGTTCCATGCTTTAAAGTAATCAGCTTTCATGTTCCATTTTGGAATTTGAGATGTAGCGAAAGACACTATGTAGATATTTCTAATCATCTTATAATATTTTTGAAAGTTGAGTTGTTTCGTTCTGTAGAAAAATACTTCTTGAAGACTCAAAAAATCTGATTTACTGCTGTAGTGCCGCAACTGATGACACACTATCAAAGAGACTAATTACCAGAACTGAATTTTCTCAGATTAACATTGTAGGCTAAGCCAAATCTGTGAGCTTCGTTCCTAATGTGCTGAAGCAATTTAAGCGCAGAGCTATTCCTTGGAAGAATTATGGGCTCAGATGAATATGGTGTATAGATTTCTTCATTTTCCTTTGCAAGGGATATGCATGGAATATCTATTCCTAATTTATGAAGACCGTTAATCGCAGAATGTAGCTGTCCTTTTCCTCCGTCAATTACTATCAAATCGGGCTTTTGATCTTTCTCATTAATCTTTTCATAATGCAGGTATCTACGTGTTACAATTTCTTCAATCATTGCAAAGTCGTCTTGGCTAAATAGCTTTGTCTTAATTCTGAATTTTCTGTAGCCAGCTTTATATGGATGACCGTTAATGAATCTTGTACAGGATCCAACAGCAAATGTAGTTCCGAAATTCGATATATCAAAACAATCGATTACAGATGGCATAATAGATAATTGAAGGATCTTTTTCAATTCTACTATGGAAGGATCATGATCATTTCCGGCATAGAGATTAATATTGCGTAAAACTAGTTCCATCAACTGCCTTTTTTCTTTCAGTGGAAAGTGAGAAGAAATCTGAATAATACTCACCTTATGCTCAGAGAGTTTTTCCAACAATTCTTCTAAAGAGTCCTTTGATTCTGGCTCTTCATTAACATAAATATACCTTGGAATTATTGTGGCAGTTGAATAATACTGTGATAGAAAGGTAGAAAGGGAATTGTCACCAACTAATTCAAATTCAAATCTTTTACGATCACTTATAACACCACGAGTTCTCGATAAAGTCATTACATTTGCAATGCCTTTTTCCTCATCCTTCACTATTCCAATATATTCTTCCTCGGCATTGCCATTTACCGCTTTTTCCATTTTCTGTTTTACACGTAAATTGTTCAATCTATGGAGAGTGTCACGAATTTCAATTGCATTTTCATACTGTTTAAGCTCTGATGCTTGCTTCATGTTATGTTCCATTTCGTTTATAAAATTATCAATATTGCTTTTTCCTTCTAATATTTTCTGTAATGCAAGAACATTTCCCATATATTCTGTTCTAGCTATATTATTGATGCAAGGTGCATCACAATTCTTAATGAAATATTCTAAACATGGTTTCTTCGGCAGTTTATCGCAGATTCTAATCTTGAACAATTTTCTTAAAAGGCCTACAGTAAGAAATTTTGAACTACCTCTAACAAAAGGACCATATATTTTGCCCTTTGGACCATAAAATTCTCCGTTTCTATTACGTCTTGCCACAAGCAGACGGGGATAAATTTCATCAGTGATTTTCAGGTATGTATAGCGCTGCTGATCTTTTAGTTCAATATTAAATAGTGGTCTAAATCTTTTAATCAAATTTGATTCTAGTAAGAATGCTTCGATCTCATTATCAGTTAATACAAATTCAATATTTGCAATCTTATTTATAAGGTGAGAGGTTTTCCAGCCGTTATTACTATTACTATTAGTATTTTTTGAAAAAGAAAAATAAGATTTAAGACGCCTACGAATATTTTTTGCTTTTCCAATATAAATTATTTTTCCTTCTTTGTCTTTCATTAAATATACGCCAGGATCCTGAGGGATTTGTTTTTTTATAATGGATGAGATATCTACTATAGATGATGCCATTATCTTGCACTCCTCGGAATGATTTGATCAAGTGCCAACTTTGGTTTTAGATATTTTCCAGTATGGCTATCTTTATTTTCTGCAACTTCATGGGGTGTTCCTGTAACAACTATCTTGCCACCGCCTTCTCCGCCTTCTGGGCCAAGGTCTATAATCCAATCGGCGCTTATAATGACATCCAGATTATGTTCAATAACTATAATAGTATTACCAAGATCTTCTAATCTCTTTAAGACATGCAATAATTTGCTAACATCTGCGAAATGAAGTCCTGTTGTTGGCTCATCGAGAATGTATACTGTTTTACCAGTATCTCTTTTTGAGAGTTCTGCGGCAAGTTTAATTCTCTGTGCTTCACCGCCAGACAATGTAGTAGCAGGTTGGCCAAGATGTATGTATCCAAGCCCTACATCCTTCAGAGTTCGAAGCTTCTTCTCAATAATTGAGATATTTTCAAAGAATTCTAATGCTTCATCAACTGTCATATTCAGTACGTCTGAAATTGTCTTTCCCCTGTACTTTATAGAGAGTGTTTCAGAATTATATCGTTTTCCTTTGCATTCGTCGCATGTAACATAAACATCAGGTAAAAATTGCATTTCAATTTTTCTGACTCCACCACCTTCACATGCTTCACATCTGCCTTGTGAAACATTAAATGAAAATCTTCCAGACTTGTATCCCATTTCTTTTGCTTGCGAAGTCTTTGCAAATAATTCTCTAATTGGTGTAAAAGCATTAACATAGGTAGCTGCATTTGATCTTGGGGTGCGACCAATTGGTGATTGATCAATTCCTATGACTTTATCTACATATTCCAAACCCGATAAATTTCTATGCTTACCCGGCTTTTCTTTAGTGTTGTAGATATGCCCTGCAAGGGCTCTGAATAAGATATCATTTACTAATGTTGATTTGCCAGAGCCAGAAACTCCTGTTACGACTGTCATGCAACCGATAGGAAATTGTACATCAATTGATTTTAGATTATTTTCCTGCGCTCCGTATATAGTTAGCCATCCTTCTGGAACCTTCCTGTCTTGCTTAGGATAGGATACAAGTTTGTCACCTCTGAGGAAAGCTCCTGTAACGGAATTCTTATTATCTAGAATATTTTCTAATCGACCATAAGCAGTAATTTCTCCACCGTGCACGCCAGCGCCAGGCCCAATATCAATGATCCAGTCCGAATTACGGATTACCTCTTCATCGTGTTCTACTACAAGCAGCGTATTGTCAAGATCACGTAATTTTTTTAAAGTATCAATTAATTTAGCATTATCTCTTTGATGCAGACCTATTGTAGGTTCGTCAAGGACATAAAGGACTCCAGTTAAGTTCGAACCGACTTGGGTTGCTAATCTAATTCTCTGTGATTCTCCACCAGAAAGTGTAGCTGTAACTCTATTCAGGGACAAATAGTTTAATCCGACATTATTCAAGAATTCAAGCCTTGAAATAATCTCTTTTAATATTGTTCTTGCAATATATCTTTCAGTTTCTGAAAGCTCTATTGTTCTAAAGAATTGATAACAGTTATCAATTGAAAGATCGCATATATCCATTATCGACTTTTCTTGTATTTTGACTGAAAGTGCTTCTCTACGCAATCTCCTACCTAAACAACTGTCGCAGGTACGCTCTCGCATGAACTGCATGATGTCTTCACGCTTCGATTCGGATTCAGTTTGCTTATACAAGCGCTCCAAATTGGGAATTACGCCTTCAAAGGATCCTCTAAATTCCCATCTGCTAGATGAAGAATATTTTCCTTCATGTTTATAGTGAATATTTTCATCTGTTCCATATAAAATAACTTTGATCTGCTCTTCTGTCATCTTTGAGATGGGTGTATAAAGATTAAATCCAAAACGTTTGCCGACATCTCTGAGCATTTCAGAACGGAATGTAGCGAAGTAACCAGACCATGGTTTTACAGCTCCATCCAATATGTTTTTTGACTTGTCTGGAATAATAAGTTCAGGATCAAATTCGATTTTCACTCCAAGCCCGTTACACTCTCTGCAGGCACCGAAAGGAGAATTAAATGAAAATGAGCGTGGTTCTAAATCACCTATACTGATACCGCAATACGGGCATGCATTGCGTTGGGAGTATAACGTATCTTCACCGTCTATTGAGGCAATCACAATACCATTACCTATCTTAAGGGCAGATTGGATGGACTCAAACATTCTGCTTCTTTCTTCAGTCATGACCTTTAACCTGTCAACGATGACTTCAATAGTGTGTTTTTTTTGTCTATCCAGTCTAGGGTATTTTGATTTTTGTTCTTGTTGTTCTTGCTCTTCATCTTCGAGATTGGTTATCACACCATCTAATCGAATCCTGGAAAAGCCATCTTGTTTTAATTCATTAAATAATTTTTCATACGTACCTTTCTTTGCCGAAATGATCGGAGCAAGAATCATAATTGAGCAATCCTTCTTTTTTTGAGCTGATTTCAATATTGATTCTGTAATAGAATCAGATGATTGACTTGTAATTGTTCTACTGCATTCAGGACATGTAGGTGTTCCTATTCTGGCATATAGCAGTCTCAGATAATCATAGATCTCTGTTACAGTTCCGACGGTAGAACGTGGATTCTTACTGGTAGTCTTCTGTTGTATTGATATTGCTGGAGATAAACCGTCGATAGAATCAACATCTGGTTTGTCCATTAACTCCAAAAATTGTCTTGCGTATGCTGATAATGACTCTACATAGCGCCTTTGTCCTTCTGCATAGACGGTATCAAATGCAAGTGTAGATTTACCTGAGCCTGATAATCCGGTGATTACAATGAGTTTATTTTTTGGAATTTCAAGATTGATATTTTTTAGGTTATGCTGTCTTGCACCTTTTATAACTATTTTATCATGCATAATTCATGACACCTCTAAATGGGTTGGTTCTCCTAAGACATTTTTTATCTTTATCAGTTTTTCTCTAAATTCAATAGCTTTTTCAAAATCCAATTCTTCAGCAAATTTTTTCATGGTTTCTTCTGTCTCTATTGCAAGTTTGAACAAGTCTGATCGGGTCATAGATTTTGTAAGTGTTTTGAAATCCAAGTCTGATTTTGTTGTTGCTTTATCTGGGATGGCTTTGATAACTGATTTGGGTGTTATCTTGTTCTTTTGGTTATACTCGATCTGTTTCTTGCGCCTTCTCTCAGTTTCTACTATTGCACTTTTTATTGAATCAGTAATATTATCTGCATACATGATAACCATACCATCGACATTTCTTGCAGCACGACCAAAAGTCTGTATTAAACTTGTATTGTTGCGTAGGAATCCTTCTTTGTCAGCGTCCAATATGGCAACAAGAGACACTTCTGGGATGTCTAATCCTTCTCTAAGTAAATTGATGCCTACTAAAACATCAAATTCGCCCAATCGTAATTGGCGTATCAACTCTGTTCTTCCTAATCCTTCAATTTCAGAGTGCAAATAACGTACTCTTATATCGTTCTTTGCTAGAAATTCTGCAAGGTCTTCTGCCATCCTCTTTGTCAGAGTCGTGACAAGGATTCTCTGGTCCTTATTAGCTCTGTCAGTAATTTCTTTAATCAAATCTTTTATCTGATCTTTTGTAGATCTGATCTCTATTTTCGGATCGACCAATCCAGTAGGTCTGACTAATTGTTCTACAATTTGCCAGCTTGACTTTAATTCATAGCTAGCCGGTGTTGCGGATACAAAAATTACATTATTGCTCAAATACTTCTCGAACTCTTCGAACTTTAGAGGACGATTATCAAAAGCACTTGGCAGTCTAAACCCATAATCAACTAGCATTCTCTTCCGTGTATAATCTCCGTTATACATGCCATGAAGTTGGGGTAATGTAACATGTGATTCGTCTATCACCAATAGAAAATCATGGCCAAAAAAATCTAGCAAACAATAAGGGGGTTGTCCTGGAGCCCTTCCATCTAAATGACGAGAATAATTTTCAATTCCAGAACAATAGCCCAATTCTTCTATCATCTCCAAATCGTATTTTGTACGTGAAGCAAGTCTTTGCTTTTCAAGATCACCTGGTAAATTGGGAAGCCAATTTGCCAATTCGCACTTTATTGATTCGATAGCGCTTAATCTCGAATTATCGTCGACAATATAATGTTTAGCTGGAAAGATTTTTACAGAATTGGCATCTCTGATCTTCTTCATAGTTATATGATCATGAATGCTAATCTTTTCTATTTCATCTCCGAAAAGTGAAATACGAATTATATCATCCGAATAGCCTGGAATAATATCTATAGTGTCACCCTTTACCCTGAAATTTCCTGGCACCAAAGAAACATCATTTCGTTCATAACGTGCTTCGATCAGGTTATGAATTAACTCTTTTCTGTTTACTGTCATACCTTTGCTTATCGGAGTGGCACTTTCTTCCCATTCGGTAGGCGAGCCAAGAGAATATATGCAGGATACTGTGGATACGATTATCGTTGGATCACCGGACATTAACATTGCTGTTGCTTCCAATCTCATTTTTTCAATTTTTTCATTAACCTCTGTATCCTTTTCGATATAGGTATCCGTCTGCGGAAGGTAACTTTCAGGTTGATAGTAGTCATAAAAACTGACAAAGTATCCCACATTATTATTTGGAAAAAATTCTTTAAATTCTGCATATAATTGTGCAGCCAATGTTTTATTATGGGAAATTACAAGAGTATTTTTGTTTGTTTTTGCGATAACGTTTGCTATTGTAAATGTTTTTCCACTACCAGTAACTCCAACTAAAGTCTGGCATCGTCCACCTTCATCATTTTTCTTCATTATTCCTCTCACTAATTTTTCAATAGCTTCGGGCTGGTCACCTTTAGGTGAAAATGCATTTTCTGATAGAATAAAGCGTCCTTTCGAGCTAGAGGCTAGCAATGGAAGAATTAATCATCAAAACGAGAATATATTGTTATAGTAAGATCGATATTAATATGTAATATATTCTCCGATTCCCTTTTTAACAGCCACCAATGACATAAAAAGGCCAAATTATAAGATATACATGTTTAAGATATAATATTTATGAGATTTCAGTAGATATAATAGCAAGGCTTTTGTTTAACTATTGATTTTATATCTCATGGAAGATAACTCTGCTTATACAGCAAGCAAGGAGGAATTTTTATTTTTTTTAGAAAATGAAGCCACTCTACGTGTTGATAACTTTATTGAGAGTGCGATCAAAGTCGCGGAGGAAATTCATGAAGGCGTAAAAAGAGAAGATGGTTTTTCAATTTTCTTAGAAACACATACATGGCCGGTCGCAATAGATGTTGTAAAACATTACAGATCGGCTAACCGCAATATTACTAGTGTTGAAGTTGCTTCTGCAATTTTGCATGATGTATTAGAAGATAATGACAGAATTTTAGATTGGTATAAAACAAAGGCATATGGTTTTGAGGCTGACCTTAGATACCGATTCGGACATAGAGTATATGAAATTGCAACTGAATTGAAAATTCGTCCTCTTGAAAATTACCGCGGTAGAAATGATGAGGAACGTCAATTACACAGGTTCCAAGAGTATTGTGATATTCTTACGATGGCAGAATACGACGTAAAGACTATCAAGCTTGCAGATAGACTTAACAATATGAGATTTCTTATCAGCAAAGCAGGATTGAATAATAAAATAGTCTATGACAAGATGAAACGGTATATGAGAGAGGCTGAGGACTTTTATCTTGCTTATACTATGCTTTCTCCAAAGATGCCTGAGTTCTATAGAAAGATAAGATGGGCTTATGAACAATTACGATCTGCTTATTATGAACAAACTCTTGCTATGCCTCAATCACAAAACTTGTAATTGCTGCTGTTTTTCGTCAGCTTATTTCTCAGCTCTTACTTTGACCTCAATAGGTATAAATAGACCAATATAAATCACTATATTTTTTGAATCTGATGAAAAAGGCTGCTATAAGATTTATCAATTGGCTCACGCTCTAAATGCAGTTTCTTCCAAAACCCATTTAAAGGCAATAGATGGACAAAGCAGGTATAATGAACAATTCACTAAATACTGCTATCATTGTAAAACTTGAGCCCGATTTTTCAGAGGGCAACGTTAGTTACAATGCAGACGGAACTCTAAATAGAGCAGAAACAAAGAGCATACTTGGTCCTCATAGCGCTGTTGCATCAAGTGCAGCATTTTATGCTAAGGTGAAGTATGATGCTCGTGTTTCTGTCGGAACAATGGGTCCTCCTATCGCGGATTTTGCTTTGCAACAGGCGCAAGCAATCTGTGATGCAGATGAATTACATCTTTATAGTGATAGAATATTTGCAGGCGCAGATACGCTTGCCACCGCTGAAGTTCTGAAAACTGGTATTAGTAAAATGGAAAACGGCAAAAAAATAGATATAGTATTTTCAGGACATAGGGCATCAGACGGCGAGACTGGTCAGACTGGTCCGCAGACGGCCTGGAAGCTTGGCTATACCTTTCTAGGCAACGTAATTGATTATGATGTTGATATTGAAAGAAGAATCGTTAGAGCAAAACGTTTGATAACCTTGCAAGGTTTTTACGACATTATTGAAGAAGTAGAAGCTCAATTACCTGTATTTATTACAATTGATCCATCATACAAGCCTTTCTTTAGAACCATTTCGCAAAGATTGGCATTTGTAAAGTACAAGAAAGAGGCAATAACTCGAGCTCAGGATTACAAGAGGTATCTGAAAATTTTCAATGCTCAGCAACTAGGAGTTGATTTGAAGTTCGTGGGTCTTCCTGGCTCTCCTACTATTGTATACAAAGTAGAAAAGATTCCCAAGGCAAAAGCGAGTAGAAAAGCAGAAATTGTAGATGGATCAGATTCAGCACAAATACGCAAGGTTGTCACAAAGATACATGAAGTTCTGGGAGGGATGATAATTAGATGATTAATACTCCTACAACGACATCTAGCAATGAAGGTAACTACTACCAACATCTGTATGTAGTAATTGAACATGAAGAAGGCAAGATTATCCCGGTTAGCTTAGAGATGCTTGGTGAAGCAAGAAGACTTATGGATGATTTTAACAAAAAGTATTCTTCCCAGGAAAAAGTTGTAGCCGTAGTATTAGGAAATAATGTCAGAAAATTGTGTGATGAATTAATACTTTATGGTGCCGACGCAGTAATATATGCAGAAAGTCCAGAATTACAGTATTTTACAAATCTGGTTCATACAAAAGTAATCAGCCAGATTGCAAAAGATAAAAAATGTGTAGCCAAGTTCTCTTTAGACTATGATGCTGAAAAATTCAGGAAACCTAGATATATGTTTTTTGCTGCTGATAATATAGGCAGACATCTATCCTCAACGGTATTGGCAGAACTAGAATCTGGTCTTGCCTCAGATATTAACAAACTTGTAATAGAAGATCTGGAAATTAGGCATGAGCACAAGACCAAAGGCCAGCCTATCAAATATAATAAGACACTTGAGATGTATAGACCTGACTTTTCAGGTTTTCTATGGACTACTATTTTGTGTCTTGATAATAGAAATCCATCGATAGAGAGAGATTACCATCCTCAAGCATGCAGCATTATTCCAGGCGTATTCCAACCACTTAAACAAGATACTTCAAGAAGCGGAATAGTTGTAGATTATGCACCAATATTAGAGGAGAAAGATCTCAAAGTAAGAATACTCAATCGCAAGATAATAAAAAGTGCTGTTGACTTTGATAACCGCAAAGCAATCATTAGTTTTGGACGAGGAATCAAAGATTCTCCAGAAGAAAATATCAAATTAATTGAAGAACTGGCAAAGGAATTAGATGCAGAGATTGGTATATCATTGCCAGTTTCGAAAAAACCATATACACTAAGTGAATCAATTAACTCCCGTTATATTATTCCTGACAGGGTAATCGGGACGAGTGGTCGGAAAGTCGTGCCACTGCTTTATATTGCTGCAGGTATCAGCGGCGCTATGCAACATGTTATGGGAATGAAAGAATCTGAATTTGTCATTGCTATCAATCCTGACGAAAATTCACCAATAAAAGATGAATGTGACGTTTTTATTAAAGGCAGAATAGAAGATATAATTCCAAAGATAATAAAAGAATTAAGAGAACAAAAAATACTAATGGAGGTTCGAAAGTAAATATGGAGCATTTTGATGTTGCAATAGTAGGTGGAGGTTCAGCTGGATTAGCCGCTCTCAAGCAGTTATCAAACCTCGGAAAACAGGCTGTACTGATAGAGGCTGGAAAGACAGTCGGCTCAAAGAATATATCCGGCGGAATTCTCTACTCAAAGAAACTAAAGAATGGTAAGGTATACAATGTTGAAGATGTTTACGGCAAAGATTTTCTTTCAGAGGCTCCAATTGAAAGGTTAATTACAAAGTATATTCTTCATGCTACTTCAAAAGATAAGGTATTTTCTATTGATTTGACACGTGCTCATGAATATCAGGCAAATTTTGGTTACTCTGTTCTTTTAAATAAATTAAATTCTTGGTTTGCAAAAGAAGCACAAGAAAGTGCTGAAAAACAAGGAGGCGGTATTATTTCTGGAGTTCATGTCCAGTCGCTTTCTTGGCAACAGCAGCAGCAACAACAACAACAGAACGATAGAGTGATAGTTAAAACTAATGAACTTGAGGAATTTGAGGTAAAGGCAATTATTGCAGCAGATGGTGTTAATTCAGAAATTGCAGAATTAACTGGCATCAGACACAAATTCAGTCCTGATGAATTGTATCAAGGCGTAAAGGTTATAGTCAAACTACCAGAGGAAATTATTGAGCAAAGATTCCAAATAGGCCCAAATGAAGGAGTTGCACATCTTTTTGCTGGCGATGTTACAATGAATCATATAGGCGGCGGATTTGTTTATACCAACAGGGACACACTGTCTATTGGAGCTGTATACCATTATGATTCTCTAATGGAAAATCCTACTGAACCATATGTCCTTGTTAATACATTACTAAATAATCCAATGGTTAGAGAGTTTATCAAAGACGAGGTTGCAATAAAAGAAGAAATTGACAAGAATCTTCCAAAAGAAGAGCAACTAAGAACACGCTTTGCAGTAAGCAAACTAATAAAGACATGGGAAGAGCTACGTCACACATACTATTCTCCATCTGGTAGAGCAAAACTTATTGAAAATGGTAAATACAAGTCAAGCGAGGAAATTAAGGCACGACTTGATTTTATACATAAAGAATTGAGCAGCAAGTATGGGACAAGATTTGTAAGTGATTATATTGAGCTAGAATACAGTGCAAAATTAGTTCCTGATGGAAAACGCTGTAGGATGAAGAAACCATACTATAAGAATGTCTTATTTATAGGTGATGCTGCTGGTCGGGGTATTTTCATAGGTCCAAGAATAGAGGGTCTTAACGTAGGAATAGATGATGCAGTTAGGGCTGCCAATGCAGTTGCAAGATCTATTGATAGAAATAACTTTTCTCCTAATTATATGGGCGAATTTTACAGCCAGCTAGTTGAGGATAGTCCATATACAAGAGATATGAAAGAAATTGACAAAGATTATCTGAAGATATTTCTAGATGCTGCAAAAGACGTTCCAAAAGATATTGTCGGCTCTAGATATGGAATGATCTTCAAGCTAATGTCGAGTGGTACATTCCGAGGACTTGCGGTAGGCTTTGCTAATATGCTAGGATATGATCGCCTCTTGCCATTAATAGAATCAGAAGAGACTTATGTCCAAGTGCCAATTGAGATTGCAGAAAAGTTAGGTAGTAGAGTTTCCTCTTCATATGTACCTTCAATTCCAACACTTGCTCAGCGTATCGCAAGATTGAAGTATGACGATGATTCTCTTTCTCATATCAAAGTATTGGATCCAAAAAGTGAGTTTATGAAAAGAATGGTTATACTCTGTCCAACAAAATGCTATATTACAGAAAACAACAAAGTAATGCTTCAGCATGAAGGATGTATAGAATGTGGAACTTGTGCAAAAGATACTGAATGGAGACATCCGCGGGGCGAAAAAGGAATTAACTACCAGTATGGTTAGCTATTCATAAAATACCT
>DATFPS010000312.1:0-9605 GCA_035264705.1 Nitrososphaeraceae archaeon
ATTAGTAGAATACTGGTATGCAATGATACTTACTCATTTATCATCAAGGGAAGACAAACAAGGAGTTAAATGCTTCATAGAGCATTTAATAATGTTTTACCAACGAAAATTAGTTGAGGTTCCATCAAAGGAAAATTATACTAAAAAAATGTTGTACATGTTACACTCAATTCAAGAGCCATTTGATATGGAAGATTTAAGATAATATTTCTATACAGGCGGTTATTATTGTTCTATTTTACTAATAGAAATATAATGTCTATTCTTTTATTTTATTTTTCTAATGTTCGTTCTATTATCTCATGACCAGTGGATGCTTTATGTTCCATTGCCATTTCTTTATCTATAAATTCCTTGTCGCATGGATTGCAATGGTAAGATATCTTCATATCATCACTGCTATGCACTCTAAAGGCCATAAAAATTCTCATTATAATTAACCGAAAATAATAACAGAAGGCATTGGAGAAGAAAGATAGAAAACATAATATAGTAAGAGTCAGATTTAATTTTTCTTCTAGCCTTACTAAAATTCTTACTATTACTTCTGCAACTGATAGTTGCAATACATTGATCATCATATTGATTAATCTGCTTACAAGAAAATTTTTCTTTGCCTTTATCATACATCGGTAAAACTTCTTTCTATCTCTTTATTTATCTTGGCATTTTACTACAACTAGAATAAAGTTCCAAAATTATTACCATAAATTATTAGCAATAACTAAGACTATAAACAGTCTCGGAACATTGTGATGTCTCCAGAGACTTTTTCTACTGCTTTATGACCATATATATAATAATGAATTTAGATGATAATGCTAAACCAAGTGATAGTATATGTACTTGCAAGTCATGTGATCATAGGATTGCACCAGACTGTATGAAAGCTAATTGCAATTGTTGTACAGATGCAAATCATTGTATGGTTTTAGATGGGATAGAAGGATTTACTTTCAAAACCTCGATAAAAAATATTACATCTATAAAGTAAAATTCGCCATTAATAATAAAGAAGATCAGTTAGTTCAGGTTTTCAGAAGGTGGATGGGTAATGCAGGATGTCGGCAATCTAAAGATCCCTAAAAGCTCATAAGGAATAGTTTTTGTAATGGAAGTGATAATAGCATATACAGCTCAAGAAGTAAATATGTCGCATAGATCTTAAGAAAGCATGTATTATTTCTATGCTGCTCATAGATCTTACAAAAGGGTTTTTAATGAGACGTTATATCCTATATTTTTTTATTATCTCTTTTACTTCGTTATCGCTAACTTGCAAAATCCTGATAGAATTGTCCAACGGCTTCAAATGATAATGGAGAGTATAGAACTATTACTTCATCTGCTAATTGATTTAGATCATCTAAAATTTTGCGTGGTGCCACAGGTACAGCTATAACTAATTTTTTACAATGTTGCTTATTCTTTATCCATTGCGCCGATGCGAGCATTGTTGCTCCAGTTGCAATACCGTCATCAACTAATACAACTATTTTATCTTCAAATTCTTTGTCATATTTCTTGCTTTTTCTATAACTCATTAATCGACGATCCATTTCTTTTACCTGTTCACGAGCTTGTGTCTGTATATACTCTTGTCGTATATTTAGCATATTTACAATTTATTGATTTATAAAATAACTAACGTCAGGCATTACAGTACCAATTGCAAGCTCTGAATTATTAGGCGCACTGATCTTTCGTGAAACAACTAAATCTAGTTTAGCATCAAGTTCAGAGGCAATAACATCTTCAATAATTACTCCGCCACGAGGAATGGCTAAGATGACAGTACTTTGTTGCTTCTTTCTTCTTTTAATCGGTGTTGTTTAAGACCAGATAATCTTTTTGCAAGTTTCTCGCCACCATCTATTCTGTTCTTAAATATTGCTGGCTAATCTCCCTTTAATTGTCCTGACAGGATCTTCTTCATTATTCTTAATCTTGCTTCATTTGACAAAATAATAAGCAAAAGCATAGATGGTGGCAATATGATGACAACAGAGAATAATAAGAATATAAGAATAATAACTCCTCCAAAGATGGTCCCACACCCATAGAGACAATACAAGTTAGAACACTCTATATTAGAAAAAGTATTAAGAAGAAACAGTCAACAGCACGAAAATCTATCTAAAGAAATCTTATGACAAAATTGAGTCTACCGTGAGCAACTTTATTATAGATATCGTCAGAAGAACTAAAAGATAATAATATGCTTTTCTCGAAGTTGTTAATTAATTAGTATATAACAAAAAGTAAATGACTAAAATAAATGATAAAATATACTTAACAATAGCTACCTGTAACTCTAAAAAGTTATGTTGTGAAGAATAAAGGATATGATTCAGCAACAAGATAGAGAATCATCGTCATCACCAACAACAGCAGAAGAGCAAAATTCACAGGAAAGGCTCCAGCTAATAGATACATTGAAGGCTCCTATTATACAAATGGGACGAGATTTAGGCTATGAGGTGATAGAAAACTATGACTTGGGTGCTGGGCCTATTCATGTAACATGGATATTCAAACCAGGAGGTTCAGAATCTCTTCCTGATATGAGGTTAGGTTTTATATGTCTTACAAAAGAATATTCGGAATATTCTCTAAATGAATCAATTGCTAGAGCAATGCTAAATCTTATTGATAAATTGGTATTAGTGGTTCCATCTGAATCAATGACTAAAAAAATAAGTGATTCAATTGAATCTATGCCTGATAAGAGTATTTTACAACTGCGAAAGTACATTACAGTATTAACCTCGTCAACGCTGGTATCAAAGACGGATATAAAAGGTGCTAGAGAACGTGAAAGTGTACAGACAGGAGGAGAGGTGATATAAAGAGAGATGGAGACATCATCAGCGGCAAAAGAGAAAGGAGAAGGAGTACAAGCAAAAAACAACAACAGCAGCAGTACTAGTAATGCTTTAGATTTTCTTGTAAGTATGGGTAAGGAGAAGGGCTTTGAAGTAGAGCAGAATCAAGACTATGGCGTTGGTATAATAGATGTAACTTGGAACATCAATATTCATCCTTCATTACCAGTTATAAAGTGTGGATTTATTGTACTAAGATCAGAAGAAGAAGGTGGCGGAGATAAAGATTGGGAGGACAACCAATTCTCGATAAGAAAGATAGAGGAAGCTGCAATGTGTGGCATAAGAAGTGGTATGGACAAAGTATATCTTTTAGCAGACAATGAAGAAATGGCTAAATCTATAAGCGGAAAGATTGAATGGTTAGCATCTTTTGGAAGCTTAATAAGATTAGATGCAATTTCACTTGGAATAGCTCCAAATCAGCAATCATTTGCAGTACTTACACCGAGTCAGCAGAGAGTTCCTGAAGGAGAGAAGATTAGGAAAGAAGATATGAGAGAAAGAGAAGCCAAGTTTGATGAATACAATAGACCTAAAGGTGAAAGAAGTAAAGAAGAAAGCAAAGAGTAGAAAATAGAAAGAGAGGTTATGTTTGATGAATATGGCAGACCTAAAGATCAAAAGCAATGACAACAAAATAATGAACTAATCATTGTATCTTTCTAGCTGCTCTTTTTAACAGAATTTATAAGACAGAAACAATTTGCAATATACCAATAAATATCCATCAGTTGATTCGCAGCAGGTTATAAAATAAGTCGCTTATGCAAGAGCACCGCCGAAATCAACATCTTTTATTAGGTTTGATGTGCAGCAAAATATTGATTAACTTATGGAGATATCCAAAGCTCAAAATGAACGTATTATTTATATAAATGAAAGAGGCTTTCCTGTATCTGAAAATTCTTTATCTGGAGCAAAGTTGTTAGAAATGGCTGGCTTTGCTGCAAATGAATACAATCTATATGTTATATATGATCAATATAAAAGCCAAGAGATAAAACCTAATGAGAATATCGAAATACAAAATGGATTAAGATTCAATGCAGTTTTAAAACCTACATGATAGCAACTTTAATTTATGATCCTGTTTTATAAATTATTTTATGAATAATAATAAATATCAAACTTATCTTATGACTTAATGAGAGATGTTTACTCAATTATAAGATATACATGCAGAAAAGTTTAGCTTAAAAAAAGCAAAATGATATTTGTCGTTTCTGAATGAAGAGTTCTAGATCAACAACGCCATTGATTTAAGCGTTAATATAATATGAGGAAGCAAAAATAGTATAATTTTCGTCTGCATCTATTATATAATAAGACATAGTAGTAGTACTATGGCCCATGTAGCGAAAATAGTAGAAATAGTTGGTAGCTCAGATAAAGGTTGGGAAGACGCTGCTCAAGTTGCAGTAGATGAAGCTAAAAAAACAATACAAGGAATCAGAGGAATAGAAATTACAGATATGACTGCAAAAGTAGATCCTAATGGCGGTAAGATTGCAGAATATAGGGCTTGTATCAAACTCTCATTTGGAGTGGAACATTGAGAGCAAAAGCAGGAATTTCATACAAGATGCATTAAAAACTGTCAATCTAAAATCTGACTTCTCATTGTACTTAGACAGAGAGATTATAGCTAAAATAAAAAATATTTGCAATATGTCTTTGCATTCAAGTACATAATCTAAAGCAACGGGTTAAATTTTCTCATTTAAAAATTCTTCAAAAAGCTCTGAGCATTGATTATTCAAACAACAGCAACTAAATCTCAATTAATTGTTGGAATTTGCTCGCAGAACTAGAAAAACAGGGATTAGATATTTATGATGAAGATATTTCTAAATTTGTTAAACTAATCAAAAACTTAAGAGAATATGATTTCGATGATAAGGAAGTAATATCAGAATTTCAAGATTTACAAGCTTTGAAATTGCAATTAGAATATCTTCAGAACCGACTCAACGAATTAGTCAAACATAAATTGATGCTTGAGAAAAAGTGTTATACTTAAAATATGATAAGCGTTCATCACCAAAAGCTTTCTCTTATTGACGAGTTAAGCTCTATGGACTAGGATTTAGCTATTTAAAGATTTTATATAATACAATTAGAGAAATTGCAGCTGAAAATGGCAAAAGTTATAGAATTGCCATTGAAGAATTCTTTGAATGGGTTGAAAAACTATATGGCGCTAGATAGCTCAGACAAAACATTCAAGAGCGGGAGCAACCGGAATATGATAAACTAGATAATAATATAACCACAACTTATCCTTATTATTCTGCTATTAAACCATTTACCGCATTACCAGAACTATCTACATTAGAGGAACAAGAACGAGAACGATAACGAGAACAAATGCGAACATCAATATATTATTCATATAAAAAAATCAATACCAAGTCTAAGACAACAGAAGAAGAAAGTAATCAATCAGATACTGATAACCATGATGGTGATATATATGAAGGATGAGATGAATCTTGTTGTTTCATCTGCAGCATTCTCAGCACTGTCAACCGCAGTAATTGTAAGAGAACAGATATCATAATAAATATCAAGGTAGATAAGTTGAAAAACTATAATTCCAATGGTTCTGTCTGATAAAAAGTTTGACTATCATGAGGCAATAGGTTTTGTTAATATACCAAGATAATTGGTATGACTTTTTAACTCTAATCCATACAAATATTTCTGCATGAATATTCTATAAATCATTTCAAGTTGTATTTTTTGAGATGTTTTATAATATTACTAGTATTCATTTACCGATTTTACATCTATGTAATTGGTAACCTGATGTTCTGGATGCATTCTTTTCATCATCCCATCATCTAATGCTCTATCTCCTTCTCATCTGTCGTGGTTATCATCCAGTATTCCATATCCTGACTGACTGGTCCAGGCCATTTTTCTATTTTCCATCCAAAGAGATCAGTATAGAAGTTTTTTGATCTTTCAACATCATCTGCAGGTATTTCAAAATGGACTATTGTTGGCATGTTATATATCTATCTAGACCTTGGGGCGGCTAAATTCCCCTATGATTGCAGATCCCGGGATGATGAGATTCATAAACTGTTTGTAAAGTCGATTCATATTTTCATCATTTCCACACATTGCCATGTATTCATCTCGGTGTTTGCTGTCTCTGTAGAAGATTTGCTCCATCCAAACCTCCTCCTCGTCTTGTTTGGCAGATAGAGTTTTGGAAATGTTAGTCCAGTCAATCATGTTCTCAGTACTGCTGATCTGAAAGACCTCAAAGCGCAGACCGCCGTGCTTTTTAAATATATCAATAAATTGCTTTTCCAGCTGTATCATCGCTTCATGATTCTTTTTAGGCAGTTGGTACTGAACTTCTGGACGATACTTCCAACTCTTGCTCTTCTATTTCTGTTACGTTTGATTTACTCATGGGCAATACTATGAAGAGTGTTGTTTAAAAATATGCACGGGAGTAAAGTATAATTGCAATACATCAAAGATCAAGAAGAAGAAGAGGAGGAATCAGCTATCAATGACAAAGGCGCCATCCTACCCCAAGTAAGGTTCATACTTATATTTGATAGGTAAAGATTATTCTAAATATATCGAGCTAATTTTTTAGAACTCAAAATTCTATCTCATAAACGAGATATCTTCAGAATATTTAGGAACACTTGGTTAAATCTTTGAATAAATGGTCATATACTGACAAGATAAATTATTTTTTTATCATTATAGTATATAATGTCTTATAACGTGAAAAATATTAATTACATATGGTCGAAGAAATATCATTTACAGGCATTTCAAAAAACTGTTGTATATCATTTATTGATATAGTAGATTCCACCAGAATTACTACAACTGAAATAAATGATGCAGGAAAAATTAGAAAATATTATTCTATATTTATTAACACAATGGCAGCTATAATTAGAGACTTCAATGCAACTATAATTAAGAATACTGGTGATAGCCTATTATACTATTTTCCGGAGACATCAAATAATTCTGCTGATGACATATCTGTATTCAAAGAGGTATTTGAGTGTGGTCTGACAATGATAGAAGCCAGCACAATTATTAATACAAAGATTCAAGAAGAAGAGTTATCTAGTCTCAATTATAGGATTAGTGCTGACTATGGCAGAGTGGAGGTGGCTAAGTCAATGACTTCTACAAGCTATGATTTGTTTGGTCCCACAGTGAGCCTATGTGCAAAGATAAACTCTATGGCACCTATAAATGGGATGGTTATAGGTAGCAATTTATATCAAATGACAAGGCCTTCTTTTGATAATGATTACTATTTCTCTGAAATAGGTAAATACCCAATTACTGAGCTCAAGCATCAGCAATATCCAGTGTATTCAATAATAAGGAACAAGAACAAAGACTATAATAGCAAGTTTTTGAATCTGTATAAAAACGTCCCTAATTATAGAGAATGGCCTACTTGACTAAAACCATAAGAACATATCTATTATAAAATTATACAGGAAATTACAGGATTTTTTATTAAATATAATTTACCTTGAAGTTTAATGATATGTACTTGTGTGAAACATAAGGTTAGACTCTGTTAACTTGAGATACAAGCTGATGATGAAAGAGACATTAAACTTCATAAACTATCAAGAGAACAAATAATAGCAGAACTAAAAAATGGAAGAAGAATAAAAAGCTCTCCGACAGTATCTGCATTATTTTTGGTTAATTAAGTTTAAAATAAAAATATTTAGTCATGAATCAAATAAGAGGATAGAATGGCCTCGAAAGAGGCTCTACCTATTAGACTTATCCAGTAATCTAAACTTCCTACTTTTGCTTCTATGTTTTTTTATTTTAAAATCAAAAACAAAGAAAGTTACAATTATAACAAAGATCATTATATCAATATGATCTTTCTTGTATAAAAGACCCATACCTACAAGATATGAAAACCTGCTAGCATCAGCTTTGGATAAATTTGCATATGGAATAACTTATATTAGAAATCCTGAAGTTTGGCTTTCTGCGTGTATATGGTATACTCCTGATTTCATTGTAGGTCACAGACTTGTAGTTGAAGTTGATGGGGGAGTACATAAGCTAGAATACCGAAAGACACCTGATAGAATACGACAGCGGGCATTAAAGAATATGGGATATCATGTCTATAGAGTTAGAAATGAAGAAGTTAAAAGTTCACCAAAACATGTAGCAGAAAAGATAATTGAATCATATTATGATATAGTAGAGAAAGACGATAATAATAAGGGAAACAATGATAATAATAATAATAGAATAACACAATACAAGATACAAAAAATAATAATGAAACCCAATTACAATCCTTTACCAGAAGACCTTGAGCGACTTCTCACTCCTATGGCGATAACATTTAACTCGCAACAACAACAATTCAATAACAGTAAGGAAAATAATTGGACAACTAACTACTTTAAGGAAAGCTTGTCTCAATATGATCAGAGAATTGTAAGTAACGAATGTGCTATGGAGAGATTTATGTTGCAGTTACTTGGCCTTAATCTTTGTAAAAAAGAAGACCCTAATGCCAATAATGCTATTATTATAGACTTTGAACATTTTTCCATACTTTTTGGTAAAGCAATTAAAATTATATCAGATATATTTGGTTCTGAGATATCTGGAAATTATCTTAAAAATTCCTTTAACATAACTGCTCCTAATTTTATCAAAAATTTAGTATTTGAAGGTGGACCCAAGATCAATCCTGGAATAGTCTCAATTAAAGACAGCACTACCTTAGAAATTTACATAGAAAGATTTAATCGTAATTTTTCCAAATTAGGTATATCTGTTGCAAAATCTGATGTGATGATCGAATGCATAAAAGAATTAGAAAAAAGGAAAAAGATGACGACGACGACGACGACAAAGACATCAACGAATAATACTGACAATGATAATCAAGGTGACGATTGCAAAAGAGTCATAGAAGGTTATCAATGGTTAATTGAATGGTCTAAATAATCATCATCATCTACTTAGCCAATGCTTATTACATAAGACATTTATTTATTATTTTAACTGGATATGCCATTGTGTGCATTCCATAACGCACATACTATTACGAATCTTCAAGCTCTAGTCAGTAGTTATCTCTCCTTTAAAGAAGCACTTGTGTGACACTTTTATACATCTCTCAAATGATGATTGTGTATTATTCATTGTAATATATGAACCCGTATAGATAGTAGACTAGCCGAATTAGCCATGTGAATATCGACAATTTTTATTAATATATTAGATACAGACATCACGACATATATATATGTTACCACGGGATGGTAACAGCCTGTTTCGAGTCCTATAAGGAATAAGTTGTGCTAATTGAAAAGGATTGATCTACAAAATACTTGTAATAACCACAAATTAAAATCTAATTGAATGCGTTACAATTCAGAAATAGAATATTTTTATTAGTGATTCGTATAATAGATTGCAGCACAGTGCTGCACCCGATTAAGCCACAAATTCAAAAATAAATTGAAATGATAAGTGTTAAAAAGAAAGAGCATTGATATTTATGGATTAATCATAATGAGCAAAATTAATTATGTCTGTGCAACATGCGGACAGCATTTCACAAGGAGATGCAGCGCCAATAGACATAACAATCATTTCCATTTTGGGAATGGAATAATTGTTCGGTTGCTAGAATACATAATTGGAAGAATAAATGGTCAATTTCTA
>DATFPS010000313.1:0-11223 GCA_035264705.1 Nitrososphaeraceae archaeon
GCGTGTCTATTATTTTTATTCAAACTTCATATTGTCCTTGTTCTACTAACCGCCCTGTAGGCCAGTACTTTAATGTAAAGTAGTTCTGAAAGAGCACGACGGATTTTCAAGATTTTGTGAATAATAGTAGTAGTTGTTATCTAGTCAATTAAGGAAAGTAAAAATCTATCTGTTGGCAGAACAAATATCATCAGTCAAACTCTCTTATACTTTCGTAATTCATTTCTTATCTTAATTTATAAATTTTATGATTGGACATAATCAACTAGTATAATCAAATTGCATAGACTTCAGTTTCCTTAGCAACATATTTTTTACATCTTCAATATAATCCACTTACTTTAAACCGGTTCGTACATTTCTAGTGCTTTTGCAAGACTTGATATCCTAGACTCTTAGATGTTATACGATTATGCAATCCTTAATTTTATCTACAATATGATTGCTATTTGTGAGATCAAAAACGCGTCCGTCATTATATATTTTTAAAAATATTCGTCCTTTTTCAGTTGTCTGGTAACCTATTGTTTTGTCTGTGAGAGCAATCTCTACTATGAGTCGTTTTTCTATTAAGGAAGGCAAGTACATTTTAAGTTGCGTATAGTTGAGTTGAGCCTTTGTGATTATTTTTCCCTTTGTTTCACCAAACAACGTTGCGTTAAGTATCATTGCAATGATATCTGTACTGCTCCTGTACTTCACTCTACAAAGTTTTCTGTTTTTTAGTATAAGCTGCATACTATAAAAATACTACTCTTTTTGTAAATAGTAATTCATTAGTGTTATGATATTAGAGGACTGTACCCTGAATGATCTATTATCCAGAAATATGTTATAATAACTTATAGATTATGATAAGGAGGGTATACAAGTATATTTATTTGACTATTTAGCGTCTAATCGACTTATCACGAGGTCTTGTATATGTTACTTTTACCTTATTGGGCTAAGTTAGCTTCTGTTCCTAAGGTTAACAGCAAATCCTAGTGAGGCATCAACGGAATACAAAAACTCATTGTTCGGAATTGATAACCAACAAATTTAGTTTTTCAGATTATAACAATGACAAGATATACGTTGACGGATCTTATCCTGCCTTTATTAGATGTTTAAAGATGTTGATTCGTGAACGTTCAGACCATGGGATAGTTATTGAGCAAGCCAAAAAAAGATGCAATTAGCAAGATTGAATGATGCTAGTTCCAGTTTAGTCAAATACATAGAATAAGGACTTGTGTAATCAATGGCTATTTTATAGTATTTTTATTTTATTTATTTATACGAAAGAGTATATATATATTGATTAGTAAAGTAATCCATCTATTTGCTATAGAGAAGATAAAAGGATGGATAAAGTTCTTAAGGCAGTTCTGAAACGACAAATCCCATTTATTATAGGTGGTACTATAACTGGTATAATTGTGACATATTACTATGGATTTTTATTTAGCATTATCGTAAACAGTGCTACTTGGATGTTTATCTCTTTTATTGTCAATAAGTATTACTATAAGTCAACAGGATTTAAAGATGAGAAATATCTTATGCAATATGCACTATCAAAGTTTAATTCTAGATCAAGAAGAGTTTAGAATAATTTAACTAGGCCCTTACTTTTTTCAGCAGTATTCAAGGACGCCTTTTAATAGTGTGTTCTTATACGCTGGTTGATTACTTTATTCTCTCATTGCAAGACTAGTTCGGTATTATTTCTACCTTCTCTAAATACTTGATAATGAAATTCCTTGTTGCCACCGGTATGACTTTATTTATGACTTAATAAAGATCTCAAAAGGCCTAGTTTAGTATATTTTGTCATAATATTGGGGGTTGAATCAAAGTATATTTGGATAATATTGATGTCTACTTTGCTTCTTATAATAGTCATTTATTTTCAAGCTTATCTATAATTTTGGTAGATGTGATCGGATCTTGACTAATAAGCATTGTCCAATGCAGTAGCCGATTCTGATTTAATTTTTGTAATTCAATTTTTGCTTCCTTTAGTAATTGTGTACCATCCTCTGGATAGTTGGCAAGAACAACTATTCTCGTGATACCTACACTGATGGCCATCTTACTACATTCCAGACATGGAGCAAAGGTGGAATATAACGTAGCGCCTTTAGTACTCCCAGCATTTCCAAATAATGCACATTGCATTATTGCATTAGCCTCTGCATGAGTACACAGGCATCGATCTAAGCGTTCACCTGACTTTACTTTTCCTTTAATTCTCGCTAAACACCTTTGGCATCCTCCTTCAAAACAATTTTTGATACCAGAAGGAGTTCCATTATATCCTGTTGCTATTTGCCTATTGTCCTTTACTATTATAGCGCCTATATGCCTTGTAAGACAGTTTGAACGAAGCTTTGCGACCTCTGCCTGAAGCATAAAGTAGGTGTCCCAGTCAGGTCTTTTCATGTTATGACTGTCAATAACAGATAGTATAAAAGTTGTTAACTTATTTCAAAGGGAACTCAGATATTCCGAAATAAATTACTTCTTAAATTCAGTGCATTGTTTTAATCTGATTTAATTTTACAAAAGAAATGATAACGCATATGTAGATTAATTTTTGCGGAAACGGCTCAGAGCTAGAAGGTGGTCATCATTACCGTCTCTGCAGTAACAGTAATCTTTCATTATATGCAACGATAGATAAATGTTAAGATCATGACTTTATCTGCAAAAGAAAAATTTGTACTGAGTGTGTTGCTATCACAGACCATACAAAAAGCTTGAAATTAACTAATGGACTTGATGAAAAACAAATATGGGACTGTCAAGCTAATAAAATCGCAGAAATAAATGACAAGATAAAAATGAATCAGCATATACAGTATCAAAAATCATCAAGCTCATTATGACCGTCTTGACCTAAAGACGATTATGTAAAAATGGCAGTTGAAAATAATATCAAACTTGTAATTGATCCAGATGCTCATCATCATTATCATCATCCTGTCCATTTTGCATTTTTGGATTTCGGCATGGGTCAAGTCAGAGGAGGTTGAGCAAAACAATCAGACGTGCTCAATACATTACGGGTTAATACAATACAAGCTTGAAGTAACTGAATAGATTGGATATACAATTTTTATATTCCCCTCTGATTACTAAGCATCGTACACTACATGCATAACCCAGCTCTAGAAAGGGACGAGATAAGGACAAAGAATCTTTTTCTAGGAATTTTCTACTTTTGTGCCGCTGCTATGGCGATTATCACATTTTATGCTCTCTATATTAGTACAATAGAATACCTTGTTACAGGACGAGTGGTTATCGGTGAAGTATTAGTAAACACAGAATTTCCATTGCCTGGATTTGCAAAACTTGTCACTTATTTAATGATAGTATCCGTGCTG
Source organism: Nitrososphaeraceae archaeon (assembly GCA_035264705.1). GTDB lineage: Archaea > Thermoproteota > Nitrososphaeria > Nitrososphaerales > Nitrososphaeraceae > JAJNBK01. The sequence goes on from DATFPS010000313.1 coordinate 3,375, forward strand.
GGATGGTATTGTGTAACCAGACTAGGTGGAGAAAAAGTAAAAGATATTCCTAAATCTGCCAAGTCGATCTTACAATTGATTGTCTTATCTATAGCAGTAGTAGCTCTGTATGAATTCATTTTCAACTTTATCGTGTGGAATTCCCTAATGACAGCAGATGCAATAAAAGGAGTAATAAGGCTCGATGACATAAACGTAGCGTATCCTAATCCTAAAACGCCGTGGAATCTTGTATTTGCTACCAAAATGTCCCTTGCTGCATTTCTAATTTCTGCTCATGGATTTTATACTATGTCCAAGCCTAAGAAGAAACAATCTGAATGATAATAAATCCATCGCAATATTGAAAATGGTGAAGCAGGAAACTTTGCAAACTTCTGATATGTATTGATAAGGCTGCAGAATATACAAAGAGAATATACAAAGATATAGGTTATTCTCGATGTGTAATTATGATAGATCATTTGAAGAAATTGCATTAACTTGAAAAGTAAAGATATCTTGATCTGTCAAAAATTGAATCAACTATCATATTATCAATAGAGTGAGTTTGTATTAGACTGGAGGGGATCGTACAAGAGAGCGTTAAATGACCGAATGTTATACTACTCGTGTAATTGATTCTAACGGCTTAGTTCTATGATATAAAAAACTAATAACAATATTATAGTTAGACGTGACTATTATAGTATATATAGCTAACAGTGATCTATGTGGCGATGTATTTCCCTCCCTTTATAAAGAACCACAATCATGAACATGATATGAACACAAAGGCCATTTACGCAGCCGGCGCGGGTATTGCTGCAGTGGGGGCAGTAGTGATATTTCTTATTATGAGTACAGGAATTTTCAATAATAATAACTCTAGTGGACAAGGGTTTAATCAGGGAGCATTGAGGAATATAGAGGCAATAGAACTATCAATCAAAAATGTCGCTGCAAACCAAACTACCGATAGAATTGCAGAGATTCAAGTTGTTTTTGATGCATATAATCCAAACATGGGAACTGTAATTCTTGAAGCAATTGGATATAATGTTTTTGTAGATAATATGCGTATAGTTTCTGGAGATATTGGAGAAAAACCAGAAGGATTTGTAGCTTCACAAGAAGGAATTTATCCTATTATAGGAAATGGTACAGTAACTTTAAAAGATGTTCAAACTATAGAAAGAAATGATATGAATGCTGCTATCTGGGACAAATTAGTGGATGGCAGTGCGAGTTATATTATAAACGGAACATATTCGTATAAACAGACTTCAAGTTTCCAAGCAACAGGGGGAGATAAGGAGTTTCAATTGGCATTCCATTAATATTTTTATGATAGCATACAGAACAATATATATGAGCAGGTCGCATTTCTTTTAGCAAGCCAATATAGTGTTTTTCCAATAAATCCTCCTAATGGTCCGTCTTGGTGGACCTATTTGAATCTGCTACCTCGGATTGCAAAGATAATTTAGCGTAGTGTTGTATTGTGTTCATTTTCTCTGTTACTTGACCCTTCTTTTCTATTGTTGGTAAAAAAAATGACAATAACCAAAGTTATATGAAAGCAAATATTATGACATTTTAATACGTCATTATATATACGAAGAGTGCTATTACCTATAGAAATGTAAAGATTCAACAAAGAGGGAAATAGATGATGAACAATTAAACAAAGTGTCTGTCTGTTCTTTAAAGAAGTTATTTTTAGTGAATTTGATCGTTTTTAGTTAAAACAGCATATAATTATTATCATTATTATTATTATTTATTCTATAAAATCTGACTATCATATAGAATATACTTTCAGAGTACTGCTTAGAAGACCGTGAAATATTCATATATACTTAACTGGATTTTCGTTTCTATTGTCTATCGTTTTTGGAGCAGGAGCAAGAGAGATAATGATGGATTTGGGCCAAACAAAGGTCACACTAATGCCACTTCTCTTAGTAGTATTGTCTAATCATTCCCTTTTTTTCCAAGACCAAGCAAAGTTTCCAAGGAAAAGTTGGAAGTTTTCTTTTCTCTATAATAGCATCTCTGATAATACTTACATGTTAGACATAGATCAGACGGCTCTACTATAGGAACTTTGCTTTCCTTCAATAATGTATTTAATACGCGTGTTCGCCGTATAATCTCTTCAAACATCCTATTGTTTTTAGTAACAGAAAATCCGATGGTTTTTCCTTCCAAATTAATATACATTATAATTCCATCATATTTGTTAAAGGCAAAAAGACATGCATTAAGATATAGAAGGTCTCGTGGATGAGGAATTTCAGGAAGATTCGCTACAACTTCAAACCTTAAGATAAATTCTTCATTGATCACCATATCGGCATTGACTTCAAGTATTAAGTTATCAACTTTATATTCGCCATGAACATTATTAAAAATCCTTCTGATGCTATCCTTAAGCAGGATGGACATCCTTGCAGTTTTATCATCAGGGAGAGGATCTTTGCGTTCATAGTATGATAGACGAGTACATCTAGATACTTCAAGAGCATGAATTCTGTCAGGATTGCGCTTGTCTACATCCTGGAAGTCATCATATATTTTATCAAGTGTCTTTTCGATCATCCTTTTTATATCGATATCGCCTAACATACCATTCACAGTGAGCACTTTGAATTATATATTACTTGAAAAAGTTAACGAATGATCTTAATATTACCGAGAACAACATCAACATCTTATTGACAATAGTTTGTAGTATTATTATTTTATCAAAAATGCATTAGATAGATGGGAGATTCAAGATCATCCATAACACGTGGTAATGATTTTTCAGGTCATGAAATAAAGGTGGGGTGCGATACTAATACTATAGGTGATGTACATTGAAACCAAATATGATTTACTTTTATTATTTTTGAAACTAGATAAAGATGGAGAGTTAAATAACGCCACAATTACTCGTCCTGAGTATATCTTAGTCTTTTGTATATGTAACTATAACAGCTAATATTTATAGCAGAATGAAGAATGGAGAATAAAAAAAGAATAGGTACGTCAACATAGTGAAGTAGTTTAAATTATTAGCATGAATATTATTAGATTGATCTATGGTATATATCAGAAAAAGAAGTAAAGGAAATTAATTATGCTTATTTAGTTCTAAGTATTTGGAACAAAAACACTAGGACTTCTAGACAGGGACAATAAAATTCTTGGATAAACATCTACCGTCACAATTAATGATACACCAGTAGAGTATCGAAATGACCGAAGAATTCTTGCTTTTATCTTCTTAGGAAGAAGTAATTTTTTATTAACCTAAGTTTCAAATACAGTATCACCATAAACATTTTAAGACTAATCGCATATTGACGTCATTATGAAGAGGATAGATGCAATTATAAGATCTGAACGAATGCCCTTAGTCAAGGAGCGCCTTAGACAATTGGGAATCGGTGGCATGACAATCTCTACTGTTTCAGGATGGAGTAAACAAAGAGAACTCCATTTACAATGGAGAGGTCAGCCTGTTGCATATGATCTTCTTCCAAAGGCAAAATTCGAAATAATTGTTACTGATGATCGGATGGATTCTGTTATTCAGGCGATTACAGAGTCTGCTAGGACAGGTGAACATGGCGATGGAGTTATTTTCGTATCTACTATAGAGCAGGCAATTAATATTACTACTCTAGATAAAGGTGAAAAGGTTGTTCAATAGCAAAATTAGCTTCGGGCTATTTCTTACATATTAGTGGTAATAATTTATCAAGAATAGGTTTTGATTTTAAATCATAAAATTTGTGACAGGTGTTGGGGCGACATGTAAGTAGATTTCAATTATTCACTTATTAGGAAGCTCTTTTTGTAGCTTCAAAAATAATTCCTTTGCGTTTTTTCTAGCTTCCTCGGTAAGATCTTGGTTAAAAATTGTGTTACTGAGAGCGTCTAAGACGGTTTGCCATTCAGTGTCAGAAAGAGTGAAGTTGGATTTGCTATTATTCATAATACATACTTGCAATTTAGACCAGTTATAAAATTCTTATTCTTAAAATACGCTAAAACAATATATTATTGCATGATGTTATTATCAATGATGCCGTTTTTTATGAATCCTCTACGATAAGGCGATATCTTTTAAGAAATAGCCAAGATATTATTGAAACAGTAAACAATACAGATACGTCCGTAATAATATAATGTCCAAATTGTACTTGAAAGAAGGTTTTGTAGGTAATGAGAGTATTTTAATTATGAAAATGTTATCTTCAGATAACCACACATCATTAAATAAGAAAAGGCATTTTATATTAAATAAATACGATATCCAATTGATAAAATATGGATTTTCACTTTTTGAAGGTTGATAACCTTCATATTCGTTACATAGATACAAAGTCAAAAGGCAAATCTATCTTGCTTATTCACGGTTTAGGTGGATCGATAGAGAGTTGGATCAATAATATTGATATACTTTCAACAAAGCAACTTAGAGTAATTGCAGTTGATCTTCCAGGATTTGGTTCTAGCGATAAACCACAAATCAATTATACAATAAATTTTTACACAAAGTTCATTGCAAAGTTCATTGATTCTTTGAAGATATCAACTCCTGTATCTATTGTAGGCTCTTCACTTGGAGGTCATATTGCAGCGGAAGTCGCAATACATTATTATAAAATAGTTTGTAAACTTGTTTTGGTAAGCCCGGCCGGTGCATTGCCTATTTCATTTAGAGGAACACCTGCTTTGCTAAAGTATACTAATATTTTAAAAGCAAGGACTTTCCAAGAAGTAAAGAGAGTATTATCTTCTGTAGATGACAATCCTGTTGATGAAAATTACGCGCAGTTAGTTTATCAAGAGTTGTCTATGCCTGGAGCAAAGGAGGCATTCCTGTCTGCTCTTAGAGGTAGTGCTCGTTCACCAAGACTAAACAGGCGTTTACATAAAATAAAGGCAAAGACACTATTGATTTGGGGAAAAGAAGATCGGATAATTCCTGTAAAATTTATTGAACCTTTCATAAAGATGAAAAATTGCAGATTGATACTTCTTGAAAATTCTGGTCATAGGCCACATGTTGATAAACCAGCAATTTTTAATAATGCTGTAGCAGATTTCATTAAAGATTAAGGAAATCTTGAAAGTATGTCTGGTTTATTCATCTTCGCTCTGTCGTCCAGACGTTACTCTGATGTCTGTAGCCTATTCATTGGCAGGTGCTCCCAATTAATTGTCATTTTGTTTTTATTATTAATATTATAATAACTCATTGAGAAATAGATATGTTGTAGCATTATCTCCTCTTATGTGGTCTATAATGGGGTAAGAAACTCCAACTACACATCAGTTAAAATTTTTCGTATTGTTTGTATTTAATATTATATGGCAATATAATAATCCTAAGATCTAGATATGCCTTTATTCCTTTAATTCACATAACTAAATTTTTCATACATTATAGTTAGACAAATAACAATTTATCCTAGTAAACTTTTCTTTTAGGTATCCAATTGAAAGTCTCTGATAGGACGCGTGGAGTAGAATATGCTATTCGTGATATCATTTCATATGCAACTGATTATGAAAGATCTGGAAAACAAATAATCTATTTAAATATTGGAGATCCAGTGAAATATGATTTCAAGACTCCTGAACATATTAAACTCGCATTAATTGAAGCTGTAAAAAATGATGAGAACTATTACACTAAATCAGAAGGATTACCTGAATTATGTAAAGCTATTGTAGAGAAAGAATCACAAAAAGGATTATCGATAATAGAAGAAGATGTTTTAGTTACTAATGGTGTTTCTGAAGGTCTTGAGATGACTTTGTCATCTGTTGTTGATCCTAACACAGAGGTTCTTATGCCAGGGCCCTATTATCCACCTTATTCATCATATGTGAAATTTTATGGAGGACGGCCTGTTGAATTTAAACTGCATGAAGATGGTAAACCAGATCTGGAGAATCTTTTATCAAAAATTACTTCAAAATCACGTGCAATATGTATAATTAGTCCAAATAATCCTACAGGAGAGGTATTTGACCGGAAAAGCCTTCAACAGATAATTGATGTCGCAGCCGAACATGATCTCTATGTAATCTGCGATGAAATTTATGACAAAATAGTTTTCGATGATCAATTTACTGGAATTGGAAAAGTGGCAAGAGATGCTCCAGTCATACTTCTTAATGGTTTTTCAAAAGCATATCTAATGAGTGGGTGGCGTTGCGGATATATATGCATGAATAGCGATTCTAAAAAATTGGACGCACTGCGAAAGAATATTCCAAAACTTGCAAGAGTACGAATATCTACTAATTTGCCCGTACAAATTGCTGCGGTAGCGGCATTACGAGGACCCCAAGGACATATTGCGGATATGGTGCAAAAGTTGCGCAGAAGAAGAGATTATACAGTAAAACGTCTAAATGCAATAAAAGGTATTTCATGTAGGATGCCCCGTGGCGCCTTTTATGTTTTTCCAAAAATTGATCTTAATCGTAGATGGAAAGATGACCAGCATTTTGTTATAGATCTACTTAACAATACTGGAGTCCTGACGGTGCATGGTTCAGGATTTGGAACCGCATTTGGTGCGAGCCACTTTCGAATAGTTTATCTTCCAAAAGAAGAAATACTTGAGAGAGCAATTGATAGTCTGGAGTATTTTATAAATCAATCAAGCAAATAATTAAAAGTGGTTACTGTACGATCATTGATACAGTTGAGTTCTATTTCAAGAACCCCCTCATGGCAAAGGAGAGATAATGGTCTAACCATTAGGATGATTCTAAGTTTTGCAATTCTTGCCTTACTCTTTGTGGTATTTCTAAGTGTACTTGCGTATGTTGGTCTTGGGATTATTCCTATAACGATAATTGCATCTTTGATGGTTCTGGCTCAATGGTATTTCTCAGACAAAATAGTGCTATGGATGTCTAGAGCAAAGGTAGTTACTAGAGATCAATTTCCAAAACTGCACGATATAGTAGAAAGAATAGTGGCAAGGAATAACCTTCCAAAACCAAAGATAGCTGTAATAGATACAAATATGCCTAATGCGTTTGCGACAGGGAAAAGTAAGAAGAGCTCTATAGTGGCAGTTACAACAGGTTTAATGGATACTCTAGACGATCCAGAAGAGTTAGAAAGCGTCATAGCACACGAGCTAACACACATTAGAAATAGAGATGCAATCGTATTAACGCTTGTAAGTCTTTTGCCTACAGTTGCATGGTATCTTGTGCAGTTTGGATTCTATGGCGGATTATATGGTGGGATGGGATATGGGAGAGACCGAAATAATGGCGGCGTTATGATAATCGTGATAGTGGTAGCTGTTCTAGTATTTGTTATCAGTTTTCTTATTGTTAGGGCAATTTCTCGATACAGGGAATTTTCAGCAGATAGGGGAGCAGCACAGATGACAGGAAAACCTGTCAAATTGGCTAACGCTTTGATGAAGATAAGTGGTAGTATGCGCCGAGTTCCTACAAAAGACTTGAGACAAGTAGAAGGATTAAATGCATTTTTTATTATACCAGCTATTTCTGGAAGCACAATCGGAAATCTATTCTCTACTCATCCTCCTACTGAAAAGAGAGTACAAAAACTCATGGAGATGGAGGCATCCATGAGTTGAGATTCTTTGGAAAATTTTTAAAAAAGAACTATAATCCAAAAACGGATTCTGATGTCCTTTTTTCGCTCTCTTCAGCATATCTAACTCTAGAAAGCAAGATGGGACTAAAAAATTCTGGAAGATGTGCATTGAGTCTTAAAAGTATCAGCGGGATGTATTTTAATGAAATGAAAGACGACATTAAGCGGTTTCTTGATATAAGCAAGACAGATTTTGAACTAACCTATCGCACT
>DATFPS010000314.1:0-6115 GCA_035264705.1 Nitrososphaeraceae archaeon
AAGAGGTTGGAATGATGATGAAATTGTAGATTTTGCTGAATTTGCAAGAAATAGTGGATATACTATACGATTTATTGAATTTATGCCATTAGATGGCAGTGGAATATGGCAGCCAAACTTGGTTTTTAGTAAGAAAGAAATTGTTGAAATAATTATTAAGAATATAAGGGAAATTGTACCTTTGGATAACTATCACAATAATAATTATAATGATGATGATAATATCCCCGACAATACAGATCCGGCAATGCTTTACTCCTTTGTTGATGGCAAAGGAACAATAGGATTTATTCCCTCTATAACTGAACCTTTTTGTGGTAATTGTGACAGAATTAGGTTAACTTCTGATGGTAGACTATTAACTTGTCTTTTTGAGAATCCAGGATATGATCTTAGAAGCATGTTACGCAGTGGAAAGTCCGAATATTATATTAAAAAGCAGTTGATTGAGAGCATAAAGAGAAAACCTGAAGGCATAATTAAGTCTATAAAGACAAAGACACTTAAACCATCATTAAACGCAATGCACACAATAGGTGGTTAATTAGCACGACAACCAATGAGAAAGTTCATGCAACGGCGATACGAATAAAGTTATTTGCGTCAGTTAAAGAGATTGCTGGCGGAGGAAATAGTGAAATAACATTACAATTTACAGAAGGGGAAAAAATAACATTTACGGTGCTTAGAAAAAGAATTTTGCAAACTTATCCAAGGCTAACACAGATCCCATTTGTATTTGCAATTAATTATAAAATAGTAGCCGATGAATCCACAACCAATTCTGCTAATACTACTATAACATCATCTGATGAAGTAGCGCTTCTACCACCTATTAGTGGAGGTTAGCGGATAATAATATATGATCTCCATAACTCAAGAACCAATTGATATTTCTAAGATATTACTAAGTTCTGAAGATTCGTCTGCTGGTGCAACAGTGTTATTCATAGGATCTGTAAGAGATCATAATGATACAAAAAAAGTATCTGAAATTTATTACGAGGCATATGAAAAAATGGCAGAAAATACATTATCAGAAATTGAAGATCAGGTATTGAAAAAGTGGCATGTAAAAAAATTTATTGCGATACATAGAATTGGCAATCTCAAGGTCAATGAAATAAGCGTAGCAATTGCTATATCTACCGAACACCGGCAAGATGCTTTTGAAGCATGTCGATATACTATTGAGAGCATAAAAACGATGACGCCTATATGGAAGAAAGAAATGTCAGATTCAGGAGCAGCAGCATGGAAAGATGGTGTATTACCTTCTGTTAACAAGTGAGAGGGTGGTAAAAGAAGTAATGTGTGCAGATGGTGGTATGTTTGATGTTGCTGACAAATCAGATACATTACGACTAGCAACTGCACAAGCAGTTGTAAAAATATCTCCTTTAACATCAAAATTAATTAAAGAAGGTAAATCACCAAAAGGCGACATTTTTGATGCTGCAAGAATTGCAGCAACCATGGCGGCCAAGAGAACTTCTGATCTAATACCATATTGCCATCCCATCCCAATAGATGACGTAAAAGTAGATGTATTGTTAAAAGATGATTATTGTATTGAGATCAAAGTACAGGTAAAAACAGTATGGAAGACAGGTGTAGAAATGGAGTCTCTGACTGCTGCTTGTGTCGCTTCGCTGACAATTTATGATATGTTAAAACCAATAGATGAATCTCTGTCAATTGAGTCAGTTAAACTCTTAGAAAAACACGGCGGTACAAAGGATTTCCAGGAAAGGCACGCAAGAGAGTTCAAAGCAGCTGTACTTGTTACCAGTGACTCTAGAGGAGAGAGGGAGGATAAATCAGGTAAGATTATAATTAATAAGCTTAAGGAAAATGGTCTTGATGTTATAGAATACAAGGTAATAGCTGATGACATCGACACGATTGAATATGAATTAAAGAGATTTTGTGATGAACTAAAGCCCGATGTCGTTGTAACTAGCGGTGGAACTGGTATCGGTCCACGTGACAATACCCCTGATGCAACAAAAAAAATTATACAAAAGGAACTAACGGGAATAGCAGAAACACTAAGATCTTATGGACAACGAAGGACACCCTTGTCAATGCTTTCCAGAGGGATAGCAGGAGTTAGAGGAAGAACATTAATAGTAAACCTTCCTGGCAGTACAAAAGCTGTTTCGCAATCTCTAAATTCTATGTTTCCAGGAATATTGCATATCTTCAACATGTTAGAGGGAAAAGGTCATTGATTAGTCAATGTATGACCAGACACTATTAGTACTTGTCCCAATATTCTTTGCAATAAGCTTTGTCTATTCTAGTGTTGGTTTTGGTGGTGGAAGTAGCTATACAGCTATTCTTATTCTCGCTGGGATTAACATATTTACCGTACCGCCAATTTCACTCGTATTAAATATAATTGTGTCTTGCATGGCATTTTTGAGTTATATAAAAGCTCAATTTTTCTCTCCAAAGTTAAGCCTGCCATTTCTGTCTTCAATACCATTTGCGTTTTATTCGGGTCAGATGGTACTTCCACAAAAAACTATTACAATAATTTTTATAATAACACTTTTTGCTGCATCTGCTGCTCTCTTGACTTCTAAAAAAGCAACAAAGAATAAGCATGAATCAGAGATCAAGAGATCAACAAATCTCAATTATATAAAAATCGCAATTATTGGTGTCCCAATAGGGGCTTTATTGGGAAGTGTGGCTGGTCTCGTAGGTATTGGAGGAGGAATATGGTTATCGCCATTGTTAATATTAAGTGGTCTAGCCAATCCTAAACAATCAGCAGCCACTGCAAGTTTATTCATATTAACAAATTCTATCAGTGGATTTGCGGCGCATTCAATAAGTAAACCATTAGATCTTTACTTTTTGCTGCCTTTGGCTTGTGTAGTATTAGCTGGAGGTATTATCGGATCAAGACTTGGTGCATTCAGATTTGATCATGATAAAATAAGAATGATTATTGGAGCAATAGTGGCATTTGCAGCAGTTAATCTTACAATTAAGTTGCTAGTTTAAGATACTCTAATATGAATTGTAAAAGAATCTGTCATTTGCCTAATTATCTAAGCCTCGCTTAAGATAAGTTATTTTGGTAATAAAGTGTCTCTAGATATTTTTTTCATAATACATAGGAAATTACGATAGTTCGAACTGATCGTTAGTGTATGAAAGACCTGGTAATAAATGGACTTTAACTCTCTCTCCGGCTTTTATGTGTGTTGTTTTCTCATCTGCTATAATATAGCCATTAGATTTGGTAAGTATCGTCATAGTTTCAGTCTCTCCAATCACGGGATTAGCTTCAAATTCTCCATTTTGTTGATTTCTTAAATTTACATATATTATCTTTGTAAAGTTAGAGAATTTCTTACGAGTATACCATTCCTCAGTCAAAGTGGAAAGAATTGATAATGGTTTTCTATTCAATTGACCAGATAACAACTTTAGTAGAGGATAAGCAAAAACGATAAAGGCATTCATAGCTCCTTGGATAGGCCCGGGCATAATAATTATTGGCTTACCTTTAGTTACGCCTAATCCAGTTACTCTTCCGCGATCTAACTTAATACCGTGAAATAATAGATCTGGTTTACCTATGGAATTAATTGCAGCTTCAACTAAATCATATTTACCCACTGAGGATCCACCCAATGTTAAAATCAAATCCATTGACTTCAACATTGCACTTTTTATCTTGTTGCGTATCTCTGCAATATCATCAGGTGTTATGCCCATCCTAAAAGCTGATCCTCCTAATTCCTCTACCAATCCTGAAATTATATGACTATGAGTATCTAAAACCTTTCCTAATCTGATATTTTCCAGCTTATTGGTAAGCTCGCTGCCAGTAGCTATTATGGCTACTTTGGGCTTCCGAAACACCTTGACTTTAGGAATGTGTAAGGAGGCTAAAAGTCCCATGTCCTGTGGTCTCAATATTTTACCACTTTTCATGACTTGGTGGCCTTTCTTTATGTCGCGACCTCTAGAATATACAAAAGATCCTCGTGGAAGAGCTGACACAACTTGTACTTTATTTTCGTTATCCAACCATGTCTGCTCAATGGGCACAACAGTATTCGCTCCTTTAGGTAGATATCCACCAGTCGTAATTCTAAATGCTTCTTGTTTTTGCAAATCAAAGTTAAGAACTGTTCTTGGTCTGACTCGATTGGTTCTAAGATCAAGGGCAGCAGGGGTTTGCTGTGAAGCATGAATTATATCTTCGGCTTTTACAGCATATCCATCCATGTGCGAACTATCGTATGCTGGAATGTCAATAGTAGATACTATTTCTTCAGCTAAGACTCGTTTATGTGAATCCCAGACATGAATTATCTCGTAGGATGGTATTTGATTACTTGTGATGAATCTTTCAATCCTATTACAAGCGGTTCTTACAGAAACGTATGATCTACGAGAGTTTAATTCCATTTATGATTAGATTCTTATAAACAAGAGAAAAATATGTTTTGGTAAGTTTGTTGAAAAATAATATAAGGCTTGCTAAATCAATCAGCATCGATCCTCACGTATATAGAGCTCTGTGACAATTGCATGTTTGCTTTTAGTTATTTAATGATGCCAAATACCTCTGCTTAACACTAGATTGAATAGTAAAAAGAAGCGGATAATATTCTCGATTTAATTCCTTGTATTCATCCCAATTCTGTCTTTGCTCATAAGTGACCCTATATGTACGACCAACTACAGTCAGAATGCTTGTTTATAAGACTCTCTCTTAAGTCTATCACCTAGCAAGGAGTGAAGACTTTTAAAATATCCATTACAGTTATCGAAGTTATACCACATCTGCGATCCTTAATCATGACCTTGCCAGTTTCGGGATCCATAACCATAATCATACCAGTTGCACTATACATTTTGCCAGTTTCGGGATCCATAACCATAATCATACCAGTTGCATTGTCCATCATCATCATAGTATTATTTTTAGGATCCATCATCATAAGCTTGCCAGTTTCAGAGTTCATCATCATGCCAGTTTCAGGCTCCATAATAATACCAGTTTTATTATCCATCTGTTGTGCTAGTCCTTTCTGTAAAAAAGGATATATCGTAAGAAAAATGAATGTTAGGAGGATGGATGAAATGATAATAGCCGACATTGTTGTATTATCCATTCGTTGCTTTTTCCTTATTAAGGCAAAAGTTTTCATTGAGATTTATTATTTTCTTCATGTACTATTTTATTATTATGTTCAATTATTTACTTGATAGAATTTCGTAACTATAGCATTTTTACAAAAATTGTTTTAAAGAATAGTAGATTATTTCCACAATTGATTCACTTCTTTTGTCGTGTGTGTATATGTATATAATGTCTATATAATGTTTATCAGATATTATATAGATATCATTGTACTGCAGTATATATCAATTATGGAAAGTAGGTAAAAGTTTGGATGATAGGTGTGTGTACCGTCTGATGATTGCAATAGTTGCTCAAGTAGTCGATGACCTAAAATAAACCTGGTAATTGTATGTTAATGACATTAAAGGCTATGTAATTGTAGTTAGAAAAAAAGAATAAGTAAATAAATTAAATTATCTATTATCAGGACTATAATCACAAAATAAATTGAAAATCAGATTTAATCCAAAAAATGCACAAATTGAATTTGAAACATCCCTTGAAAGAACAACATTTGAAAGATATTATCCTATACCAGCAAATTCACAAATGGAAATAAAGATAGATTTTGTGCCTAACATCAGTCTTCGAAAAAAGCCAGATTTGAAATTATCTTATATCAAGTTAGAAAAGACAACAGATGGTTAATAAATATATACTGTATGCATTCTAGTACAAAATAGAATATTCGACAAAAATTAAAGCATCAGTAGAAAAGAAGTGCTATAGTAAGCCATTATGACTTGTCCAAAGCTAGTACGCTATTATATTGTTAAAAGGAATATACCCCATATAATCATCATAAACTATGAAAACATTAGCATGTCGTGACGTTGGATTAAACTGTGATTATATTATTAAAGGTATTACAGAAGAGAATGTTATGAAAGATGCTAAACAACATTATTGGGAAATCCATGCTATAAAACCAGAGGAAATGACTTCAGTAATGAAAGA
>DATFPS010000315.1:0-10656 GCA_035264705.1 Nitrososphaeraceae archaeon
TGCAGGTCAAATTGTAGAATTTGGACTTTCATCTCAGATCTACACAAATGCCAAGCATCCGTATACTCAAGCATTACTATCTGCTATTCCAAAATTACATTCAACTGACAAGCAAATACACTTTATCAAAGGCAATCCGCCAAACCTATTGAATTTAACAACTGGCTGTCGATTCTATTCGCGGTGTCCACGCGCTATGGATATTTGTAAGAAGGATCCTCCAGAGATCAAAACCGAGAGTGGTTATGTAAGATGCTGGCTTTATAAATAAATATTAAAATATCTAAGAAAAACCATGGTAATTTCGCAAATATCCTTTTGGTATGTCACTACCTAATATATAAGAAAATGGGGATCATTACACGCCCTTGGCCTTTTACTTTCGATGATATATTATATTATAATCTATAAGAATATTATTATTATAATAATCTTATATTGTGATATATTTTTATATAAACGCACGACTAATAGTAAAAAAAGATTGTATCAACTAGAATAAGGGATATATATTATATACATGATCATAATGATGTGTTATAGTGATAAGCCGCGATCTTTAATTGTATGCACTTTATTATTTTTATGCACTTTACACTTCTAAGTTTATATCTTAATAGGGTGTTTAATTAAACAATGTTGCAGGAAAGCGCGCTAGACGTTTTTAAAATTCGGGAAGATTTTCCGATATTAAAGCGTAAGATTAACGGCAATAAAACACTTGTTTATCTTGACAATGCGGCTACTACTCAAAACCGCTTTCGGTAATTAATGCAATCGTTGATTATTATATGAATTACAATTCTAATATCCATAGGGCTGTCCATCAAATGGCTGAAGAAGCCACACTAGCATTTGAAATGACGCGACAAAAGGTTGCGAAATTCATTAATGCTTCTTCAACAGATGAGATAATTTTTACGCGCAACGCAACTGAGGCAATTAATTTAGTATCGTATTCTTGGGGCCGGTCAAATATTAACAAAAATGATAAGATTGTAATTACCGAAATTGAACATCATAGCAATATTGTACCTTGGCAAATTCTTGCTCAGGAAAAAGGCGGGGTAGTTGAGTACATCAGAGTTAACAACGACGGTTATCTAGATATGACAGCATATGAAGAATTCATTCAGAGCAATAAAGTTAAATTGGTTTCAATATGCCAGATGTCAAATGTACTTGGCACAATAGTGCCTATAGAGAAGATTATCAATAAAGCCCATAGTAAAGGAATTCCAGTTCTTGTAGATGGAGCTCAATCAGTTCCTCACATGCCGGTAGATGTTCAGAGAATGAATTGTGATTTCATGGTTTTCTCTGCTCATAAAATGCTAGGGCCTACTGGTGTTGGTATTCTATATGTAAAAAAGGAGATACTTGATAAAATGAAGCCCTTTATAGGCGGAGGAGATATGATAAAAGAAGTGCATAGACATGATATTAGATATAATGATCTACCCTACAGATTTGAAGGAGGGACTCCAAACATAGCAGATGTGATTGGATTTGGATCTGCGATAGATTATCTTAATAAACTTGGTATGGATAAAGTACGGGAACATGAGATTGATATTACAAGCTACGCCATAAAATCTATAGCCGATGTGAAAGGCGTCACCGTCTATGGACCGTCTAATCCTAATCATAGAGGCGGAGTGTTGTCATTTAATATTTCTGATATTCATCCACATGATCTTGCTACTATAATGAATGATCACGGTGTGGCAATAAGATCCGGACATCATTGTGCACAGATACTTATGGAACGGTTGGATGTCTCAGCAACCTCACGCACAAGTTTTTATATCTATAACACCAAAGAAGAGGTCGATATATTCATCTATGCGCTTAATCAAGCTAGGAGATTGTTTAAAATATGAGTGATGATATTTATCGCGAAATTATTTTAGACCATTACAGAAACCCTCGAAATAAGGGCAAATTACCAAATGCAGATGTTAGTACACACGATAGCAATCCTCTATGTGGAGATGAAATTGACATGCATTTAAAAGTTGAACAGGGAAGAATTAAGGATATAAAATTCGAAGGTAGGGGATGCGCAATTAGTCAGGCTAGTGCTTCTATGCTTACCGAAATGGTTTTGGATAAACCCTTGACTGCCGTCAAAGATCTGGCTAAGGATGACATTTTAGAAAACATCGGACTCATGAATCTCGGACCTGCAAGAATAAAATGTGCTCTACTATCATTAAAAGTGCTCAAAATGGGTATGATAAATTATTACACAGATAAAGATCCTGACTCTGCAAAGAAAATACAGGATGAATCAAAACTCTATTAATATGCGTGGAGCTAAAGCAATATACAAATGATTCTTTATGTCAATTTTTTAATCACATAAGATTTACAAAGAGTGTGCGTATTAAACAAAAAGTTATAAAGATACGATCTTATTCAAATATATTATGTACGTCATTGGTCTATAGATTTAAACTTCATCTGAAGCTTTATTTTGAAATGTTTAAATATATACATATATAAATAAATAAATATATATATACATAACATAATATAATAGCATAACACTATTACTACTATTTCGCCATTCTCCCAGTAATTTCAAACCAAAAGCACCAGTCAGAATTTTATTTGAGACTATTTATCTGCGTTTTATATACTTAAGGCTGGATGCGTATATATGCATTAACGTAGACTCATCTAATTTTATTTAATGAACAAACAATTAAAAATGCATTATTGTTGCAGCATTTAGCAGTGCTATTGTCTGACTTTTGGCCATCGTGGATAATACACATTAGATCAACTCAGTTTCTATCTTTGGTAATTTTTTTTGTTACTCTTACCATATTCGTAATGTTAGGATCCACAGCAGGTATCGATAATATCATAAGCCATTACTTTAAGTCTATTCAGGGAAACGAAAATTTAGAAGCATTAATGATAATTGTTACCACATTTGGTGACGTTTTTTCATTAGTGATTATTGCGATTATTCTTACTATAATAAGACGAACTAGAAAAACAGGCATGATTTTTTTAATATCTATTGTTATCCTTACAATCTTAGTAATGTATATCAAGCCTTTGGTAGGTAGGCAAATACCTCCTTATGGGTTCGAACCTAAGTTGCAATTATTTAAAAACTTTAAGATTGAAAACGACAGTCTAGTTCCATTCGCACGTGATCTGTCCTATCCTTCCAATCATGTTGCACGAGCAACAGCCTTTGCGTTTATTATTGGATTTGCATTGAACCAAAAGTCAAGGACTGCTGGCTTGCTCATCTGGTTGTTTCCTGCTGTGATAGCAATCACCAGGCTATACGTAATGCAGCATTATTTTACTGATCTTATGGGAGGATTTCTTTTGGGGTTGATAATTTCTATAATATTGAGTAATGTAATGAGACTAGATGAACCTTTTATGATGTCACGATTTAAAGGAAAAGAAGATCAAAAAAAAACCTTCTAGTAATCTGCTGCATTGTTTTTAGCAAAATATCGTTCCTGAATGGTTGGATTGAAAAGTAACCATCCATAGTGATTTTCATCGTGTATATATCTAATTTCTTTAAGGTTTACTTTTAGTTTATTGTTCTTTAAACGGAGTAACAATTCTGCCTGTAGAACCAATCCAATTTTTTTCGCTTTTGCTGTTAATGATTTTTCTCCTCTAGGAAGTAAGAGGCGGTAACTAAAATTTCCCTGCTCATTAAGGTAGGCATATGCTTCTACCATATTGACGATAGCTTTAGGAATATCTGAAAGATCTGTGATGTCAATTGTTTCATGAACAGGAAAATTTTTATATAAAGAGGAGGTTTGATTCGACATACGATAAAGATAAGCACATCTTGCATAAATTTTTTAGGAATAAGATCTTCTTTCTTTCTTTTGTAAAATCTATGATGAATACATATTTTGTTTTTATTTTACTTGAGTCGATATATACGTTATACATATAAACATGTCTTTTGTTATAAAATCTGAAAATAATTGATTTTATCAATATTTTTTGTGTTTTGATGACCAGAAAGTTCTGCCTGAATTTCTCCATTCTCTGTAGTCAGTGATAATTCGGCCATGATCAAATGCAAGTTTTTTCTTTTCCAATTCGCCTAGGTTTACCCATTCAACGTCTTGTGAATCGTCACCGGCTTTTGGTTCTCCACTGAGAATTGTCCCTACAAACACTATAGACAAGATGTGTCCTCTAGGATCACGTCCGGGATCCGAATAAACACCCAGGATATCAATAGGTTCTATTTCTAATGAAGTCTCCTCGACTGCTTCACGTTTTACTGCGTCTTCTACTTTTTCGCCAACATTTACAAAGCCACCAGGTAAAGCCAGATGATCCTTAAATGGATCTTTTTTTCTCTTTACAAGCAGGATATTAGAGTCCTTTTGCAAAATAACGTCGACTGTAGGTACTGGATTTTTGTGTTCTGTCATACAATAAAACAATCAGTTTATACTAGTTAATGATATGTACTTATGTTTCTAAAGCCAATGAGAAATACAATAAAAAAGAAAGGAACATTTCATCACATTGCAGATATTCATTTTCTTGCTTTGCATTAGTTAATCAAATATAATGCTTAGACGACGATGCTCAAATTATTCCTTTATATAACAAAATCGATCATCTGAAGAATTATAGGTAGATGAAAATGCTCTCTTATTATTGCTCTGTGTATCGATACTTTTGTAATATTTTTATAATAAAATCAATACTCTTAATAATTGTTCATTTATGCCTTCTTACACTATATATTTTCATCTCATTATAAACATATACAATGATTGTCAAAATGTTTGCTTGCCTTTTTTGTTTTTGCTAGTAATTTACTGTGATATAATATCAATGGGATATTATTGGTCATTTTAAGAGGCAAAACTTGTACATTCTACTAAGCTTCAATATTGTTATATTTGGATTAGAGGCCCAAAAAAAGTAAATGCCGGAGGCGGGATTCGAGCCCGCGACCTTTCGATTATGAGTCGAACGCTCTAACCATGCTGAGCTACCCCGGCAAGCTCAGCAGCGTTTCGCATTCAGAATTCTCTTATGACATAATATAATCTATTCAAACATACGTCGCACATCGCCCTCAAGTATACCTGTTCCTGCATGAAGTCTATCTATATGTTTTGACAAGGCCTCTTTTGTGTCAAATGGAGATTCACAGTATGGACAAGTCAAATTAGCTGAGCTTGTATCTTTCATATAGACAATAGCTTTTGGATTTATTATACAAACTGGTGTTCCTCGAAGTGCAGTATCAGCTGTAGAGATAGTTGCCATCTGGATCTTTTCAAATATATCATCCCTAGAAACAATACCAAGAACGGCTGCATTTGAACTAACTATTATCTGTCTTACATCATGTCTGTCCATAATAGAAAGTGCTTCTTGTACAGATGTTTTAGGATCAACAGCAAGGACAGGGCTTGTCATAATTTCACGAAGTCTAATTTTTGTCGGATTTCTCCCTTGAGAAATGACCTTGAAAAGTATATCTGTCTTACTTAATATGCCGATAACTTCTCCGTTATGTGAAGCAAGGACACTCCGTGTGTTTCTATCCTTCATAAGTTTAGTTGCTTCGTCAACAAACCTATCGCTTTCAAGAATAACTACGTTGGTATTTAATACGATCTCGATAGGAGAAGATAGAAGGGAAGTAATATTATCAGGAACATAAGACGAGTCTTTCACAATGAAAGAAAACTGAGTTCATTTATTTATAGTTGATCTTCGTCTAGCTTCGGATTTTGCGTTTAATTTCGGTTACTTGCTCCTTGTGCTCCTTGCTGTTTAAGAAGCGAAATTACAAACCTTTACTTTTTTCACTTTAATTTTTATATTGAAATTTGGCTTCATATACCTTGAATTTTCTTTAATCTATTACTTAATAGCTGCATGACTTGTAAATAATAATAATAATGTTACATAAGGAGTGCTTTGATATAGTTATGCACCAACAATTTATGACGCAAACGGCTTGACTGGTAAATGAATTGATGTTAGTTGTTCTAATAAAATACGACTAAATAAGAAAATGAGTCTTCATCCCATAATGGAGATAATTTCAAAGTTATGAGCAAAATTGCATAGATTGTTTCATATTTCTTACTAAAAGGTACCACACTGGTATATCATATGTTTTGATAAACGCTTTATCTTTGGGATTTATTAGCAATAATTGTTCTACAGGGTTACTATAATTAGTTAGTCCCAATAATTAGCCAAGATCATCTTATTCGCTATCTTTCTGCATATTTCTAGTGATATAAAGCACACTAAAATCAGTTGAACTATTTACCCCTATAGATAAATTTCGATTATTAGACAAGGGATAGCAAGATAAAAAAATCATTCTTGTCATCATCAAGAAGAATGCCAAGAAGCTAGAATTAGCATACATCGATCAAAATTCCATTTTCATATAATTAAGACGATACGCAAATTGATAACTTAGAGAGAGGAGTTGTGCTTCTTTATCTTATAGTGTTCTGAAAAAGTGGAGAGATTTTTCAACTCTCATTATGCACTATTTTCATTTCTTGTAAGGGGATCTCTTCTCTAATTGGATTAAATTCTTTTAACTTGCTGTTAGAATAATCATCAACCCACTTGAACTTGCGTTGAAGAGTAGTGGTATAAATCTTCCTTGAGTCAAGCTGTACATAATTTAACCAAGCCCTCATTACTCGTGGATCAATATAATTTCTCAGAGATGTTCCAAGGTTATAGTCACGGGTCTCTTTCTGTAGTTTAAGCTGCATTTCTAGCTTTTCTAATCTGTCTTCGAGTCTCTTTTTCTGAATCTCTGTCTTCCACTTCTTTGCTGCAATATCGGATCGAATCCTTTTGATAGACTCTTCCTTGTTTCTCAGAGCCTCTTCAAATTTCTCTAATGCTTTTCTACTTGCCGGATTCTTTGGGTCTATTCCTTTTTTATGATTGCATGTGATTGCAGCCTTTAGGTTTGCCATTTTCATAACATAGATTTTTTCTACTTCTGATGAATTCTTATTTACCCTTATCTTTGGATCTGAAAGCTCTTCTTTGACTGTTTTTGTAGCAATATATGTTCTAAAGACCTTTGCCGTCAATCCTGGAACATTTTTTGGATCTATGCTTCGCAGAAATATATTGACCTTGCTAGAAGTAATCCTGTCAAAAATCGGTGAACTATGTTCCTTCCCATTCATAAACAATTTGAGATTATTGTAAAGCCCTCTGGTATCCTGAGAATTAACTTCAAGAGTTTTTTGCCAAGGAACACTGTCTTTTCCCAAGAAATTAAATTCTATTAATTGTTTACCGTTCTTCTCTGGAAATTTAATATGTTCCACCCGCAAAGTGGATGCACCTACTGTATCAGCTTCGTCAGGATCTTTTTCGTCCCCAACCCGCATTGCAAGTTTGAAAATCAGGTAACATACTGTAGCTACCTTCTTTTGATTTATGTTATTAGAATTAAGCATTATCCTAATAATTTGCTTTTGTACTTTGCCAATGTATTTTTCTAGTTTCTTTGCTTTGTCATATTTTTCTTTGTCATTACTCTGTCTAAGAACAGCTGAATCATGAAGCCATACATATTTTCTCTTGCCAGTTATTTTCTCAATCCATGTAGCAAGCCATGTAGATGAGTGATCGTGGACAATATCTTTCCAAGCACCTTCTGGAACAGGAGCTTTTTCCCCTAGATTAAGGATGACGTCTTGAGGCTTTACTCGTGGCTTCCATTTGCCACGTAATGGATGCTGGCCTCTTCCCATGAATAAGCCAGGAGGCTCAACTAGCCAATTGGCAATTTCTACTTCTAGACCGTCTACAATCGCCTTACCGTAGATGGCCTTAAGCCTTTCTCTTTCTTCCTTTTTCGCTAAAGATATTTTCCTTTTCTCATCTTTTGGAAGATTCTTTATTCTTTGTATCTCTGCTTCTTTCATGGCATTCTCATGGTCCACAAGTCTAAATGCTTCAGAAAAATCAATATCGTTAATAAAATCAATACTTCGAAACTTCTCAGGCAATAACGCTCTGAGATCGTTTAGAAAGTTCGATTGAAAAATGGGATCTTGGATGTAATGTGTATTCTTTTTCTTTGCCCACGCATAGATTAATTCCTCTTGGTCGCGATGCAGAATAAATCTTTCACCTCGAATAATAATACTTATACCTCGTGACTGGTATTCTGGAGGAAATGCTACGCCCCTATGTTCAAGAGTACTCCACTTTACATTAGCTATAATACTAGTATTAGTAGTAGTAGCAGAAACAGAAGATTCCATCTACATTATACAAAATAATAAGCATTTACCACCATTCTTAAACCTTACCCAATACTGTTAATATTTGTCTGCTGTGATGCACCTTGTAGTCGGTAAGATCGCATACTATATGATGGTGCTTTGAATATAGTTTATAAAATAGCTTTGATTTCGGCCAGAAATAGTACTGCATGTAAGCAGAAATAAAGTAATACCAATACACGATTAGATGGTTTAAAATGGCTCAACAAGAAAAATTGACATTGCAAATAATGGACCCTATGTTACTATTGATTTACTGTCAATAAAGTGGTTCAAAAAATAACTATAGGTTCGTCAATTGATAATCAATATACTAGTCCATAAGACAGGATATGTCATAGATGTCTGAGAATGTACTTTTATTAGGAAATGAAGGAATAATTTGATAAATTTTCTATGGCTAGTCAGGATTATTCGATAGATCTTAGCATTCATAAGCAAACAAAAATGACTGGCATCCTTATAAACGCTGATTCTATATTTGGTAGAATTGGGTCAGATTAGATTTTTTCGCCTATGTTATCTCGACGTTTGCTATTGAATATTTAAATGAATAATCAGATAGGAGCTCGAACCATTTGTCATTAATGTCGTTATACCTATACTATGGATGTGTGCTGCATATGCCGTAGTCATTAATAACTTTAAAATTAGATGGTTATAGCGAAGATCAAGTCATATTCTATTTACTATGTTAAATCAAATAACTGAAAATAAAATAGATGATTAAGAACATTTCAGAAGAATTTGCGCTTATAGATCAAAAGCAGCAGAGCCCAGTCAAAATCTCCATCACTACAATATCGGCAAGGTAATCATGCTGATATTATAATATAATATATAATATAATATATAATATAATATATAGTCGAATAATGCATGACTGATACATGGTTAGAAGATTATCCTGAGCATGATTTTAGATACTCGATATAATTTTTAGATAAATGACGCGGAGCCTAGTTTATGATATATCCTGGTCTATTTCTATCACATAGAAAAACAAAATTATGTTAATAGATTTTTTCAAATGATAAATTGTAGCATAAAGCTAACGATTAGAGTAAGTTTAGGAATATGCAAAATATCAGTCAGAAGGTCTAAAGGTCTGATTAGTAGTACTGCTAATTGCTCTAGTCCTCTATTTATTAGATTCAGACTCAGTATAGCATATAGTATATGTATGTGTTTGTGAATATATGTATCTGAAATCTTCAGAATACTTAAACCAAAGCACGGTCAAGCTGAGCATTATCATCATCTGTTTCTGTTCTCTCTCCCTCGACTACTCTATTCAGAATTTCTATTGCTCCATCTTTGTGCAAATACTCATTATTATTTCCGCATCGATATGAGTATGTACAGCGAGGACATCCACTTTCGCTTTTACATGGACATTCGGACAGAATTCGTAATGCCCTTGATAGAACAGAATCAAGTTTATCATAGATCACTTTACTAGCGCCATTTCCTCCAATACTCCCATCATAGACATATATATAACCAGAAGATCCTAGCGATATTCCAGCTAAATCTTGCGGTGCTCCTCCAGTTATCATGCTGCTTCCTTCTATTACGACATGTTCTGAGGCATGATAACTGCTAGTTTCTATGTATTGTTCATCAGCAGCCTTATCTATATTGGTGAGTGGTCTAGGAGCTCTGAACAGAAAGCCTTTTGTAAGGAATTCAAACTCTAGGGGATCTTCAAGCATTACTTTCTTACCTTGCGCTGCTTCTTGTCCGATTTCTATATTTGAATAGCCCAAAATTCTCTTCAGGATTTTTAGAGAACAATATTTAACTTCTATTCCAAAGACTTTCTTCATATCATAAATTTGTCTGACACTCGGCCATTCGTCAACAATAGCTTTAGTATAATATGGATAGTCATCTGGGATCCGGACAAGTTCAGCGTAATGCTGTTGTCTACTCTCTTTCTTCCAATGCAACTCTTTGACTTGGTATCTCCTTCCTGATAAAAAATAAATAGCATTTACATGAAGTTCCTCAAGAGCCTGAGGCAGCGAACGTTCTCCAACTATTTTTTTGTTAAAAATTATGTCAACTTTGCTTCCTATTCCGCGTATATTGTAATTGTGTAATACTTCAATCGCGTTCTTATAGTCTGGCATAAATTTGTCATTAACTACTTTAACCAGATTTTTTGAAATTAGCTTTTGAATCGTATTCCAGACACTACGTGATTCAACCATGGATATAGGCCTATCACAAGCCATCGCAAGGACCTGATATTCCTCTACAATAGGGTTTGAAGGATCAGTATATGCATGTTCTTCGTCAGCAAGATAATCGTCCGGATGAAATTTATAATATT